>JACDEK010000059.1 GCA_013816445.1 Candidatus Saccharimonadota bacterium | reverse complement strand
GATTTATACAACTCTCTTAATGAAATGGGTGGGGCTGGGCCAGCTTTAGCAGCCCGCTTACGCCGTTTTACTGAAGGAACTTTTTCGGGTATTTTCTCACAACAAAGTAATGTTGATTTGAATAATCCATTTATTGTTTTTAATATTCGTGATTTAGAAGACGAACTCAGACCAATTGGCATGTATATTGTGCTTAACTACATATGGAACAGAGTTAAGAGCGAGAAGAAAAAGCGTATTCTCGTAGTAGATGAAGCCTGGCAACTCTTACAATACCAAGACTCTGCCATGTTCTTATTTAGTATTGCCAAGCGTTGTCGTAAGTATTTCTTGGGCCTGACGACTATCTCACAAGATGTAGAAGATTTCTTGAGCACTCGCCTAGGCCGTGCCATCGTTAATAACTCGTCTCTTCAGTTATTACTCAAACAAAACCCAGCTGCTGTTGATATAGTTGCCGACACCTTTAAGCTTACTTCTGAAGAAAAAAAGCGTTTGAGCCAGTTTCCGGTTGGTGAAGGCTTGTTCTTTGCCGGGCTCTCGCATATTATTCTGCGCATTATTGCTTCACCAACAGAAGAACAATTGATTACAACAAACCCCCAAGATTTGTTGGATGCGGGTAAGTTAAATGGTGTGAGTGAAGAGATACGCCCTGGGCAGGTTGGTACAAGTGCCTCTCAGGCAGATCTTCAGAAATAGTTTTTATAGAGAGTTATAATAGTGTTGTTAATAAAATAGGTGAAAAATCAGTATCCTTAGCTTGAATATTAAGGCTTGATACCAGATACTAAATGCATATGGCAAAATCATCACAAACCAAACCAGATACTAACCCTGATGACCTTTTAAATGAGGGTGGTGCTGGTCTTCGTGAACCAGATGAGATGCCAATTAGCCCAATGGGTCAAAAAAGCTCACAAAAACAACGTATGGGCTATAATGCTGACAATTTGCAAGGTGGGGCTAAAGCTCAAGGTTTAGCCGGAAAAGCCGGTGGAATGAGTGGGGGTGCTGGAGGCATAGGTGGTATGTCTGGTGGTGCGAAAGGTGCGGCCGACCCAGCAAGTATGGCAGCTGATAAGCTTAGTAAAGGGCTAGAGAAAAACAAAGGCGATACTGAGAAAAAGATTGATAAAGCAGCTGGCAAAGCTACAGAAGCGGCAGTAACAGCTGCAACTGGCGGAGCCGGCACAGGTACACTTGCTACTGTTGCAGGTAAGGTTGTTGAAAAAGTAGGCACCAAGCGAATTGCAGTAGTGGCAGGTGTTGCTATTGTAGCTCCAATAGTAGTTATTGGGTTTTTTATAGCCTACTTACTTAATGGTGGGGCTTGGGATGCTCTTACACATGTATTGACTGATAAAAAAACCCGTGAGTTTATACTACAAGTAGCTGACAATTGGTCACAAGATAATGGACTAGTCAATGTTGGAGTAAAAATTGCTGAAAAATTTAACGATGTTGTACCAATTGGTTATGAGGGCACAAATGCCGCAATTGCAGCTACTAGGAAACCAAAGCCTGAACCTGGCTCAATTGAAGAAAAATTTGAGAAAGTTGATTGGGCAAAATCACAGTTTCAGACCCTCAGTAAAAATGATTGTCGATATGATTTGCAGTTACAAAAAGTGGTAAATACTGAGGGCAAAGTGCGCAGTATTCCAAAAGCAGTACTTGATAAGCAAACAGGTAAAACCACACCTGTTGATCAACTAAATAGCAACACAGCCGCTGGGTACTGTATAGCCCAAAAATATCCAATATACAATATGTTATGGAGACAACCTACCGCGCGTGAAATTAATAAGAAAGCCGATATATCCCTCAACTATGCAGCGCCTAAAGACTCACCAGATGTGCAGGGTAATAATACTGAAGTTGATAAGTATGTATATGACAAAACTCTCAAGCGAGTAACTCCAAAAAAAGACAGTACAGTAAATCTTGATAGTTACAGCCCATTACTTGATAATATTGCAGCTCAATATCAAACCAATGTCGACTTTTATAACAAGTTATATCCAGACAAAAAGATAGATATACCAGACCCTGAAAAAAATAAACTCAGTGATGATACCAGTAAAATGTATCAAAAAATGGCTGACGGATCGAGCCCATATTCGCAAGAAATGCAGGTACAGAATTTTTTTAATATTCCTTCTATGGAAACCCCGACACATAATGATGTCCCAAGTATTAACGTTGCGGGCACTGGTTTAGCAAGTGCAATCTGCCCTTTGATTTATACATTTGCTGATATTGGCCCTGGGGCTTTGTTTCCAGATGACGGAGCAAAAAATGCTCGGGCTGCAATCGAAACACGCCTTGGAAGCGCACAAAGAGGTAGTTCAAAAAACCTCACCTTAACTGACACTCGCAAAGCCGATACATTAAGTAGTAATGAAGGGAATGCATCAATTCAGCAGAATGATAATTGGGCATCTTCAACTGCCTATCAAATAGATGTAAATAACCAAATAAAGGGTGTACAGATGAACCCCGAAGGTACTCACAATAGAGCCTATAATGCTCAACAACAATTGTTTTATCGAGATGATGTAGACCCTAATTCACCTCTTCATAGAATAAAAGGTGCATGTTATGTTATTGGACGAAGGGGTACAACAATTAATATTGGTTCAGAAAAAGACAAAGTGGTTGATGCACAGCGTGGTGAACAAGCAAATGGTGATATGGTAGTAGCTTTTCAAGACCTAAAAAAACAAATTCTTGCTCAATCTCCTGGTGTTTATACTAATGTAGATAATTTTGGTATCAAAGAAGTAATGACAGTGTTTATTCGTACCGGTTCAGTATCGGCAGTTAGTGGTTTAGAGCCAGGGCCAGATAATTACAATCGTCAGGCTATGGGCCTGCGCCAACAAATGAATGACTATACCTTAGCAATTGGTGGAAGATTTTTAACCCCAACAGAATCAAAAGAGCTAGCAATAAGAGCTGATAACCTAGATCGCACACAACAGAGTGAGAATGGAATAGCCTATCGACTCCTTAATACTACAAATATCCATTCTGTCGCGAGCTTGTTTCAACAAAACACCCTCACACCAAATACAACAAAGACTGCGCTTATTGGTAGTTTTAAGGGTTTATTAGACCCCTTACGATCACTCGCTGATATTCATAGTAATATCACTTTCTATACTACGGGGTTTAGAAATAAAGCCTTTGCTGCCGACATCACTGGTGATCAATACTTTAAGATAGATACATCTGGGTTTACCCCACAAGAAACAGCACTTGATCCTTTAGAAAATGCTCATATTATTGAAGCAATCAAAAAAGATACTTCTCTTGATGCAGAAGCAAAGAAAAAAAAGTTTACCAATTACGATACGTGTTTCAAAGCGAAAATACCAAGTTCACAATACTTTGATATATCTATTGATTCAGTTGGAGACCCAGTAACTGGGTATAAACAATTCTTCACATTCTTTCCTGATAAGTCACGTGATTTAGATACCAACAAGAATGCTGTAGGCGACACTCCTGATTCTGAATTTAATAAATTTAACGATTGTAAATTTATACTATTTGATGCCAAAGACCTAAAAAACCCAGAGCAATTGCTAGCAATTCGCTATCGTCTTTATACCTATTATAATTATCAATTAGATTATTTGGGTAAGCTAAGTAGTGACGAAAGCGATACAAGTATTTATGCAAATAGCGCAGGTACTGGTACGGGTTCTAGTTCTAGTGGCGGCAGTATTGTGAGTGGTAACATTAAAGATTTAGCCACTCAGGTAATCGCCAATACAAATATTACTTATGACCCAGGTGTAAAAGACCAAATGCAACAAATTGCTAGTGGTGAAAACCCGGTAAAATGTGGGGGTAAAAGCCCATCTGAAATTGTTTTGGGGTATATACTTGGCCTGGCAAAAGATCATAAGCTACAGATTAGCTCATTTGTTCGCCCTGGTGATGATTGTTCACAGAGCCCACATGCCACAGGTGTAGCTGTTGATATAGATTATTATGATGGCCAGGCTTTAACAGGAACAAACGAGCCTTCAAAAAAACTCATTCAAGCAGCAATTGATTTAATTCCTGCAGACCTTGAACAAACAGTAGGTTTTGGTATCGGCTCCGGCGATAAGAGTGGAATTGATACGAAAGGAAAGAAAATTGAGTTTTTCTCAGATAATCCAAACCACGTACATACTCAATTTATAAAAAGGTAATTATGAAAAAACTTACTAGCTACTCAACAATAAAAACAATACGAAGAATATTTATAGTATTTGCTGCTGTATTTTTTAGCTTTTCATTTTTTGTGCCTCATCAAGCTTCTGCCTTTACAAAAGACCAACGCTTTCAATTAGAACGTCAACAATACTATGACCCAACAGATTGTGGTAGTACTGGATCAGGATCGTCACCTACTACCCCAACACCTTCTAGTGGAGGTACTGCAAGTGGCAAGGTTTATATGATAGGTGATTCAATTACTCAAGGAACAAAACCCCAACTAGAGGCCACCTTAAAGGCTAAGGGATTTTCTGATGTAATTGTAAATGGTCTTTCTTCACGCCGTCTCTCATTAGGTGAAGGTGATTTAGATGGGATTGGTGTTTTTGAAAGGGATCAATCAAAATGGGCTGATGCCGGTACAATTATTATTGCACTTGGTACAAATGGTACTATTAATGACCTAAATATTAGTAAAATAATAGCAGATGCAAAATCTGGAGCACCCAGTGCTAAAATCTATTGGGTAAACTTAGGTGCTGTTAATAGACCTGAGATCACTAATAATAATGCTTTGATTCAACAACTCGCTTCAAAAGGCTACTCTGTAATTGACTGGGCAACTGTAGTAAAAGACCACCCTGATTACATTTCAACCGCTGACGGGCTTGGGGTACACCCTGGCGGTGCTGGTATACAGGCTTTTGCTGACACGGTCGCAAATGGTGCAGCTAGTGGGGGTAGTGGTACGGCTTCAGCCACAGCAAGCCCAGTGGCAGGTGGCTGTGCTTGTTCAGTTGGTGCTGGTGGTGGTT
>JACDEK010000058.1 GCA_013816445.1 Candidatus Saccharimonadota bacterium | reverse complement strand
CAGTCTTAGTAGGGAGTGATAATGCTGAGAAAATATATAAGTTTTTAGTTGGTAAAGGACTCACTCCATTTCAAGCTGCAGGGATAATGGGTAATATTAAAGCAGAATCAGGCTTTAATCCTGGTATCGTTGAGGGTGGATCTGGAATAGGCTATGGTATTATTCAATGGTCATTTGGTCGTCGTACAAAGCTTGAAGCTGCTGCTGCTGCCAAAGGAGTACCAGTGAGTGACCTAGCTTTTCAGCTCGATTACTTATGGGAAGAACTCAATCAAAGCTACAAAGGCCCACTAGATGCCATTAAAGCATCAACTACTCTTGAAGAAGCAACAGAAATATTTGAAACAAAGGTAGAAATCCACGCAGCACCCCCAATTCAACCAGCCCGAAAAGATTTTGCCAGAGCTATCTTGGCACTATATGGGTCAGAGGGTGGAAGTACCGGTACAACAGGTGGATCTTCTTCTGCTAGTGCAAGTTGCTCAACCCCTACTGCCACTTCAGGTTCAACGATTGATGCTAATCTACCACAAGGCACAAAAGATGAATTAATTACCCAAATAAAAGACACTCATAATGTCGCGGGTGATAATTTGCTAAATACTCAAATGAAAAGAACAACTCTTGCAGTTATCTTAAAACTCGCGCAAAAGTATAAATTTACGGCTACTTCTACTATTCGTGGTGGTGGTGGACCCCATAGTAACGGCAGCGCAATAGATATAGTTAATATTAATGGCAAGGGTGTACCGAGTGGTCAAGATTACGCCCCAATTAACGAAGATGCAGATAATTTTGCTAGAGATGCTGCAACTTTATTACCTGGTCACTCCTGGATGGGAGTGCCAAATGATCATTATAAGCAGATTGCTAATCCCATTATGACTACTAAAGGTGGTAGCTCAGATTTAGATACGCCAGCAACAACTGGGGCAACTGGCCCACACTTTCATTTAAACTGCCCGGCTGATGCAGAATGATTATTATTGAAATTAATCGAGAGGATTTAAAATGAATATTGGTAGGTACAAAAAATGGATTATACTTGGACTAATTTCTATCGTACTAGTCATTATTATTATTTTTTCTGCATTAACTTCTCAAGTAGTAATGACAAGTGAAAATAACCCTGCAAAAACAACTTTTTCATATTCACTCCTTGATCAATCAAATAATAAATCTAATACCTCAACTAATACTGAAAGCTCTTCTAAAAAGTTTGTATCTTCAGGAAACTATGAAGCGTTAATACAACAAAAAGATAATAGTTATTTCTCAGTTGTTCATACTCCAGGTTTTTTTCAAACCACAACGGTTTCTGGTGTTCTTCAGAAAGAGCGTGAAAGAACTTTTGTTGGCAATAACCCAAGTGACTGCATGGCCCTTGTAAATACCACTTTATTATCTGTAGGGTGCGGTCAAAAAGCTGAAGTAACGATTCATGTTCCTGCAAAAGGTAATATTCCTACATATACTTTAGCTAATAAACGCACACCATTTGGTTATAATGAAGGATTTGTCAAAACCTCTCAGGGTACATTAGCACTTTTTAAAACTCCTTTTAATAGTGAAAACGGACCACAACAAACAATATATGAAATTAATAATGGTCTCAATTTTGAAAAGGGTGTAATACTTACTGATCTCGACCCTGAGCAAACTTATTCAATTACCCCATACTTACAAGGTTTTGTTGTTTATAATACAAATTTCACCAAAATATTGTATTATTTTTCAACACAGTCAAAACCCCAAGACTTATCATTTAATACAGATTTAGGTAAATATCCTAGTCCTGTATCGTTTGATGTAAAAAAAGACACTATCTTAACGGCATATACAAATAACACTGGTTCAGATGAAGATTCGAGTGCTAAAGATATTAAGACAAAAGTAAATATTCGAGAAGCAACTAAAAGTAAATCATATCTATTAGACGGAGCATTTAGTGAAGTTCATTTATGTGGCACGCAAAAAATTTGTCTCATTAATAATAAAGAAATGGTTGTTTATGACATTTCAATAAAAACACCAGACATTTTATACACTATTAGTAATGTTCAAACTATAAAAAATACTAGTGATAACTTACTTGTAGTAACAGATTTTGGAGTTTTAAACTTTAACGCAGATAAACGTTCTGGATACTTTGAATATAGTTTTGGTTCATACCAATTCAATGGAGTTGTTGTAGATGGGAATAATTACATTTTACGACTCACTAATAGTCAGAATGATAAAGTTGCATTATATATTAATCAAGATCAAGAAAATACAAATAGTATTGATAAAAAAATAACTGAATTAGTAAAAGACAAAAATATAAAATCTATCTCAGTATATGGTAAGACTATCTATATTATTCCAGATACTCCTATTATTTTTAACACTAGTCTTAATAGTTTTACTAATGACCCAGTAAAACAAAAAACTATTAATGAAGAAATACGTAAAATTATTCAAGACATTAATATTAACACTAGCGAATATACAATTATTAATTCTTCACAGTAAATCAATGAGTAATAATACGAATTTTAGTAATATTATATTTCTTGAGTTTTTGAATAATTAATGATTTATGTAAATTCAAATTACTTGCAGCTGGTGAACTATCTACTGTGAAAGTAATAACAGGTGGCTTAAAATTTTTTATACTAACTACAATTCCTGTTTCTACTAAGATAATTTCTTTTATTTCAGTAAAAATCTGGAGAGTCGTTGTAATCTCTTTATCGCTTTTCGTGTTAAATGTAAGTGGATCAAGACTCATAATGGTAGGGTTATATGTTGATATTCTTGAGTAAGATTGGCTGGCAAGTGAGTGGTGGTAATAAAAGTTTGTTGCTTGTCTAAACAACCCAAAAGAAAGTTCTGCCTATCTTCGTCTAACTCACTCAAAACATCGTCAAGAAGAAGTGTAGGGCGCTTGTGAAGGCTTTTCTCTATATAGTCGAGTTCGGCTAGCTTAAAGGCCAAAACTAAGCTTCTTAGCTCTCCACGTGACGCCCGATCATTTAATACATTACTATCCAAAGTTGTGACAAAATCTTCTCGGTGAGGCCCAACGTTTGTACGGGTAGAGGCAATATCGTGTTGCTGACTGTCTTCAAGAAGTTTTAGTAATTCATCTTTATTATTTGCAGATGCCAAAAAATCAATATGTACTTTTTTTGATTCATTACTAATAACCATGTAGTAGGTATTAATATGTTTTTGTATATTAGTAATAAATACTTTACGTGCCTGTGTAATATATTCAGCTGGTTGAATTATTTGTAGATTATATACAAATAATTGTTCTTGTAAGTTAGGATTATAGGTTTTTTTGGCAGCTTTTAAGACACTATTTCGTTGCACAATTAGTTTTTTATATGCCTGGAGATTTTGTAAATACTTCTGGTCTATTTGAGAGATTATTCTATCTAGGTAGGTACGTCTATTGATAGGGTGACCACTAAAAAGGTCTAAATCTGTTGGTTCGAATAAAGTCACGGGGTTTTGACCAATGTAATTTTTAAAAACTGTCGGCACAGTATTAATCTTCAGTTGTTTTTTATAACTGTTTTGTGTACTAGTCAGCCGTAAATGGATAGTATCTGTATCGTTTTCTATATCGATAGTAAAAAAATCTGTATTTTGCTGAATAAGCTTACTGTCGGTCACTCGAAAAGATTTTGTTAACATACTAACATAAATAGATTCTAAAATATTTGTTTTACCAATAGCATTTGGCCCAGTGATAATTGTAAGTAGGTGAGTAAACTCAAGTTCTAGGTGTGTATAGTTACGAAACTGTCGCAATTGAAGTTTTTGTATCATAAGCTACCTACACTCTAAAGATTATTTAGCTTCTTAGGGGCATAATAATATGAAAGTTATCTGCTGATTGTTTACTACTAGAAATCACACAGGGGTCTAGCTTACCTTGCACAGCAATAGAGACAACCGAGTCATTAATATTTGTCAGCGCGTCAATAATATAACGGGCATTAAGATTAATCTGTTGATCATCACCAGTCACTTTAGCAGTAATTTTTGATATGTTCTTACCTATCTGGGTGCCTTCCGAGGTAATTGAGAGGGAGTTTTTTACTATATCAAGACTAATAGTATTAGCATTTTCTCGAGAGAATAAACTAGCAATCTTCAGACTATTCACAAGATCATTTTTTTCTATACCAATTATCGTGGTATGTGACTCTGGAATAATCTTTGTATAGTCTGGGTATGAACCTTCAATTAGTTGAGAGGTGAGAGTAATATTTTCACTAGAAAACACTATTTCACTATCGGTGATACTTACTGTAATCTCACTAAGATTATCAGTCTTAATAATCCGAATAACCTCTTGAATGGTTTTATAAGGGATAATTATTTCTAAATCATCTATTTTTGGAGTTTTTATTTTATATTGACTTAGTCTATAGCTATCGGTTGCTGCAAAAGTACACACTCCAGACTCTGACTTACAATACACACCCGTTAAGATAGGGCGTGATTCATCAAGACTTACAGAAGATAATACAAATTCTAGTGCCTCAACTAGGCTTTTTGTACTAATAGTAAATTGCTTCTTTGTATTAAGCGTAGGAATAGTAGGAAAATCTGCCGCATTTATTCCGTTAATAACTGAGTTTAATTGATCTGTATGGATTTCAAGATTATCTTTTATTGAACTCAATTGAATTTTATCATTCGGTAAAGAATGTACAAGCTCAGTAAAAAGACGAGCTGGTACACTAATACTACCTTTTGTTTCTATCTTTGCACCTATTTTGTAGGCTATGGCTATTTCTAGATTGGTAGCTTGTAACTCTAATTGTCCATCTTTTGTTTGTAATAGAATATTACCAAGTATAGGTAAGCTATTAGTTGTCTGAACTAAACGAGATACGGCTGTTAGTGCTTTATCTAGGTTTTCTTGTAAAACTGAAAGTTTCATATATGTCTCCTTCTCTTCTTTCTTAAGTAATAGTATATAGGTTTTTTAGTAGTAATAGTAATAGGCTATGTGGATAATGTGGAAAAGAGCTATTTTTACTTTAAGACTACTAATAAAACAGTCTTTTTGTAGGTGTATATCTGTGTGAATAGCTTTCGTATAAGATGAGTATAAGTATAAGTTGTTCACAC
>JACDEK010000010.1:12559-17965 GCA_013816445.1 Candidatus Saccharimonadota bacterium | reverse complement strand
CACTGACGGAGGCTGAAGAATTTGCCAAAATTTATGAACTTGAAGTCACTCAAATTCCTACTCACAAACCAATGATTCGCAAAGACTTGCCAGATAGAATTTATCAGTCAGAGATTGGTAAATTTAATGCGGTTGTTGCAGACGTTGCTGAGCGACACAGTTTGGGCCAGCCTGTTTTAATAGGTACAGTGAGTATCGAAAAAAATGAGTTACTCAGTAGTATGCTTAAAAAAGCCGGGGTTGATCATCAATTGCTAAATGCCAAAAATAATGAAACAGAAGCAGAAATCGTTGCAGCAGCTGGGCAAAAAGGTGCAGTTACACTAGCAACGAATATTGCCGGTCGTGGAACCGACATTATGCTTGATGAAGCCTCAAAGAAGCTTGGCGGGTTACATGTATTAGGCACCGAACGACACGAATCTCGACGTATTGACAATCAGTTGCGTGGTCGATCTGGTCGGCAAGGGGACCCAGGATCAAGTCAATTTTATGTCAGCGTAGAAGATGATTTGATGCGAGTTTTTGGTGGTGATCGTATTGCTAGCTTAATGAATACACTGAATGTGCCAGAAGATACACCAATAGAGAATTCTATGATCTCTAAATCACTAGAAACTGCTCAGAAGCGTGTAGAGGGTCATAATTTTGATATACGCAAGCATCTTGTCGAATATGATGATGTTATGAACTCCCAACGAGAGATTATTTATAAAAAACGCCGTGAATTCTTGCAAGCAAAGCACTTGCGTAGTGCTGTCTTAGAGTCATTAAAGCAAGAGTTTAGTTTTATTGTGAACACACATACAGACCCAAGTACTGGTATGGTAGAGCTAGATGCGGTTGCAAAACAAGCCCTAACCGTTATGCCGATTTCAAAAACCTGGGCAAAAGATATTCCTCACAAACTTCCTGAAGATGTAATAAAAAACCTTACAGAGATATCAACTAAGGAGTATGAAGCAAGAGAAAAACAATTTGGTAGTGAAACTATGCGTTTAATTGATAAGCTCGTGTCGTTAAAAGTTGTAGACTCAGCTTGGCTACAACATCTCGAGACAATGGATCACTTGCGTGATGGTATTGGCTTACGAGGTTATGGTCAGCGTGACCCCTTGGTAGAGTACAAATCCGAAGCCTTTCGTTTATTTAAGCAGTTGCAAGCCGGAATTTCAGCAGAAATTGCCACCACTATTTTTAAAGTCCAGTTTCAGCCTGAAGAAGCTATTGAGGCACCCAAAACAGAGATAACTGAAGGTGCAAAGTACGCCACATCACAAGGTGCTGAAGAGGGTGTTGTTACAAAGAGATCATCAAAATCTACTAAGTCAAACAAAGTTGATAGTCGCGGGCCAATCAAACTAGACCCAATGCGCAAAACAAAACGAAAAAAGAATAAAAAGCGACGTTAACGGGGGGACATATGTACGGGCCACAAAAAGAATCTAAGTCAGTACTATTTAAGCTAGGAGTTGTTTTGGGGGTTGTGGCAATTATTGTGATGCTTGGCGCGGTTGGCTGGCTGATTGTGAAGGTTACTCAGACTCAGTCTCAGCCGACTGCATATTCTGATGAAAGTTCTAAAAAAGACAATGGTACAGGTATTAGTCTTGGTGATGCAAAGAGTAATGCTACAAGTAACGATATTAGTTTGCAGGACTTAACTCAGCCAAATTCAGGCTCTGGGCAATCATCTACTCAGGGATCATCTGGTCCTCAACAAGGCTTGCCAGTACCCGGATCAGCAGATACAGCTCAAACACCAAAACCCGTACGTAGTCAAAACTTGCCAAATGGTTTAAAAATTGATGAGTATACGTATGGTGCAGGTGATCGTGCGACCAAATTTGGTGATACTATTGCCGTGCATTATGTAGGGTATCTGACGAATGGGCAGGTATTCGACACCTCACTCAAGGGTGAGAAGAAGCCGTTTGCATTCAAGCTAGGTGCTGGCTCTGTTATTCAAGGGTGGGATATTGGTTTGCAAGATATGCACGTTGGTGCGGTGAGACGACTAACGATTCCAGCAGCTTTAGCCTATGGAGCCAAGGGCTATCCACCAACTATTCCACCCAACTCAACACTTATTTTTGATGTACAGCTCATGGGCATGCAGTAATGAGACGAGTAGCAATTGCAGGGGCAAGTGTTGAAAGGACTAGTAATTATTGGTATTTTTTTCAACAGCCCAATGCAGAAATTACTCGTCTCGCAAATAACATAAAAACCCAGTAAATACTTGACTTGAATGGGTATTATTCTTATGATAGGTATAAGCATAAGTAGTTTTTAAGTATTTATAAAAGAAGGAAAAATAAATGGCAGAATCAGTACATGTAGGAGCAACGCCTGAAACAACTCGCGGTGTTTCAGGCAACCCCGATATAGTAAAAGAATTGTTGGCATTACAGAAAAAAAGTAAAAAAAATGCCGAAGCCAAAAAAACTGTTGAAAATGAGACGGATAGTGGTCTGAAGCAACTTGCAAAAGAATTGCAAGAGCAACGCGAACTTACTAAATCACTATCAGACGAAATAAAAGAACTCAAAGAATTAATCTTAAAAAATGCCGGAGGTGAAAATACCCCAGGTGATACAGTTAATACTCCAGAATCTACAAATCCTTGGGAAAAAATGGGCGAAAAAATGCGTGAAGCAGGTATAACCGATGAAACCACACCAAAGCATGAAGAAGAGTTTTATGGCCCCATAACTCCAGCGGTTGAGACACCTCCGATAGTTGATCCTATCGTAGATCCACCGGTGGAAGTTCCTCCAGTAGAACACACACCGTCTGTTATACCTACACAACCAGAAGCAAACCCTCATCAAGAAATGATTGATGGTGCTGCAGCAGAACTAGAACAAAATATGCAAGCACTTAATGGTGTAATAGAGCAATTTGCTAAGGCACGTGTAGGTAGAGAAAAACTACTCTCAGGTGGTGGTGCTCAAACAGAGCTTGAACTACAAGCAGGAAACTTAAATGAAGTTTTTGAGCAATGGGCGAGTAGCTTTGCTAAATTTACTGTTGCCCGTTATGAAATTTTAGTTGATTATCAGATGCAATCAAAAGCAAACCGAGCAGAAGCAACACAAAAAATTGCTGAGCTACAAGTACAACTAATTGCCCCACCAGAAGGCCGCGCAACAGATGCAGAGATTAACGCGCATATCAAAGAATTGCAAGAGTATGTAGAAGAGCTAAATCAATATGATGCTGATTTACTCGCGACAGCTAATGAAGTAGATAAATATATTGCAGAAGAAAAAGCTAAAGCCTTAATAGCAATTCGAACCAAAGTTGATGCCGCAATGTTAGCTGAACGCGAAGCTCGCCACCCTAAACTGACAAAAGTCACAGAATGGCTCAAGAAACATCCTAAGTCTCGTATTGCTGCTGGCGTTGTTTTGGCAGGCATGGGTCTTGTTGGTGCTGCAACAGGTAATGCACCACTTGTGGGTGTAGCAATTGCTGGACGAGCCGCCTTACGTGGTGGAGGTACATACAATGTTGCACGTGGCGCAGGTGAGTGGATAGGAGACCGTCGATACAATAAAACTGATATTAATAGCGTTGAAGACTACACTGAAGCAGCGCAACGTCAAACCAAGACTCGACGGAGAAGTAAGCGGGCTGGCGCTGCCGCTGGCGTTGCACTTGCGGCCGCTCCGGTAGTTGGTAGTTTATTACATGGTGCCGATGCGCCTCCAACAGGAAATAATCCTCCAGTTGATCATGCACCAGTTCCTCCGGTTGACCATGCTCCAGTTCCTCAAGTTGACCACAGTCTTGATTGGTTAAAATCACCTGAGGCGGCACAGATGTTTAGTACTTCTGCTAAGCTAAGAGCTGAAGGCTTTACTGATACCCAAATATTTGAAATGCTTAAACGTGTCGCTAGTGCGCCAGCTGCTCAAGCAGTAGAAGCTACACCAGGATTAACAGGTTAGGAGATATATATGTTAACGCGTGAAATAATTATACAAAAACTCGGTATCGAAAACTCTGACTCTGCAGTTCAAGATGATATGCTTCAAAAACTCGCTGACTCAGTTAGTACTAGAATAATGCTTAAGATGTCAGAGCAGCTTTCTGATCAAGATCTTGATGAGCTTGCTGACTTAATTGATGCCAGTAAAGACGACGAGGTTGAATCTTATATTATCTCTAAGATTCCAAACTATGAAGAATTTAAGGCAAAAATAGAAGAAGATACTATCAATGAACTCGAAAGTAATTCACAAGCAATTGATACTGAAGTAGAAGGTAGACAAAAAGAACATATCTCTGTTGATTAATATAAGATAGGGTTTATCTCAAAACCTATTGACAAATACTCTTGTTTGTAGTATGCTCTTTAGCGACGGGTTTCTCTCTTGTTAATTCAGAGTTTGACCAAGTAACTTTATAATAAATTGTACTATCTATCTTTTTGATTGGAGGTGTGAGTGTACCCAGGTGAGTATATTCCAATTCCCTTTTGGAGGGCTATCTGGTACAAACTCACCTTTCGGGGGAAGTTTGTAACTAAAACACCCAATCCGTCTGAAAATTATACTCAAAGGACTTCTGTGAAAAGTAAGCCGTATGTTTCCTGTAAGAGTTTCTCTGATCTGCCTCGCATTCTTGCTGAGGCAGAAAATACTCTACCTCAAAGGAGTGCAATGACCCCACCAGTCATGAACGAAGATGAGCTGGCCAAGGCGACGGCAAAAGCCGCTTCTGAAGGTCGACTCGCCAAGCACGGCGAAACTCGTCCTGCTCAGGTAGCAATACCAGAAAGAATTGGTACTCAGTACACAGCACACGGTCTTGCTACACTGCTCACGAGTGAGCTTGGTAAGGAAGTGACAGCGCAAGAGGTACTAACTCTTGATGGTCGTGGAAAGCTGAAGTCAGATGATGTTGTGAACAAGAAGAATGTTTTGAGCGTACTTAAGTCACTTGAAGATATTTTTTCTTCGACAGAACCCCAGGCTTTGATTGAGGAACAGGCTGTTGAGTCTAACTTGGTGTCTGATGACGCTGATGAAGATTTGCAGTCCGATCTTCAGCTTGAGTGGGTTCATGTTCTACGAAGCTTTCTCTTGGTGTGTCAGCTCCCCGAGGTTGGGGAGTTTGTGCGCCGAGGTGAGCGAACGGTCTACCGACCAAGCAACATCACCACAGCCCACGTGAATGATAGTGGCTTGATTGCGCATTATCCTTCAATTATCAAGGGTGACGACGACGATGTCGTTATCTTTGTGCCAGATGGTCAGTATGTGAATCCACAAGATGAACAGGCTGTTCTGAAGGCACTTGATGACAATTGGGGTGACTACGACGGTCGACTTGTCAGTAAGCAATACGATACGGAGCTTGCCCAGCAATGGGAGGGCTGCGTAGACGGTATCGATC
>JACDEK010000010.1:0-12549 GCA_013816445.1 Candidatus Saccharimonadota bacterium | reverse complement strand
GCTTCAAGGCTGTGTTTGAAAGAGCTGTTGGTGAAGTATTTGAAGTGGCTGTGCGTTCGGGTCGCAACAATTACGCTCGACGCATGGCTTTGATTCAGCTGTTGAGCCAGTCTGCTACTGTTGAGGCTTTGCTTCAACTCAATCCCCAGCAGTTGATTGAGTTAGATCCGTATCGCGTCGTACAGCAGGCACCATCTCGCAAGAGCGTGGTTGCTCCACCGGCCCGCGTCAATGTGCCAAGCCCAACAGTGGTTGTACCCGAGGTGATGGCTGAAGTTCAGCCCGAACCAGAGGTAGTAGCTACAACGAGTGTGCCGAGTGAGGCAGAAATTGCAGCGGCATTTGATACTGCAACTGATGCTTTTCTTGACTCACTTGAGGCTACGGGGCTACTCGATGTGCTCAGTGATGAGCAGATTGCTGTGGCACTTTTGCGCCTCATTGAGTAGTCGATAGATGTACGATTTCTAGAACTCTGGCACTGGCTTATGTAGCTAGTGTCAGGGTTCTGACTTTTTGTTTATTCATGCGATAGTAAAATTTACTGTCGTGTACATATACAAAAAAATCTACTTTGAATGAAATTGAACCCTTGAAAGGGGAACAATGAGTATTCTTACGGATAAGACCAGGGCGCGCCGAAGCAAGGCAAAGACCGGAGCACCCACAAGCGTTGCGGAAGCAGCTCCAGAAGAGCTGAAGCCTGCGCCAAAGCCTGCTCAGGCAGACCCTGTTGGCGACACGATGAGAGCGCTTCATGAGCTAGACTCAGAAAAGCGCGCCGAGAAGCGCGAAGGATTTGCACGATTTGTTGATGGTTTCGACACAGATACAGCAATGAAGTATCTGGCAGTAGTTATCGAGCGACAGAAGGAATTTGATAGCGCTGACTCGATCTTTGTTGTTAGGCAGCTTCTTTTGCATCATACTGGGTACGTAGCTGCCAAAGCGGTTACTGTCACACCCAAAGAAAAGGGTGAGCTCAATGAGCGGCTCAAGAAGGCTGTTCATGACGCACTTTCGGGTACAACTCTCGAGAATCTCTCGTTTGAGGTACCACTCGTTGTGTCGGTTGAGCCCACTGTGACGGAGCCCAAGGCACCGCCAGTGGCAAAGCCGAAGCTGTATGACCACGAGGCAGAAGATGATGATCTGTTTCGGCAGTTTTTTCCGGTGCCGGTCAAGCCTTCAGTGGTGATTTCTACCACTCCGGCTGTTCCGGCTCGGTCAAAGCCACCTGTGGTTGCGCCGAAGCCAATTGCAGTCGTCAAGCCCGCTCCGAGTGGTCCTTTAGTCCCTGTTGATCCTCCCAGCTCGGGCGGACCACCCAAGAAGCCCTCTGAGCCCGACTACAAGCCAACTGAAGTTGAGTTGGCCGCTGAGTCGGTTTTGATCAGTTTGATCGAAAAGGGTGTGCGTGAGTACGATGATCTGTTTCGGCAGTTCTTTGTGCTTACCAAGCGTGCCGCTTGGCCTGATGTGTTTCTTGATTATCTTGAGGCGAAGTACGCCGCAAATATCAAGTAGAGGTAGATTTAGCTCCTACCCTGGTTAACCCCAGGGTAGGACACATTTTTCACGTTTGCAAATCTGATAACCAATCAAAGATGATTGATTGTCAGAGATCGTACCTGAATAATATTCCACGAAAAGAAAGCAGAAACCACCATGACAGACAAACGAGATCTTGCACGCTTCGGCGCGCACGATGACCGTCTAGTAGGAGATGACAAGATGTTTGACCGAGTTCATGCTCAGATTGGGTCGCACGACACGCGGCTTGATGGTCTGCTTGAAGATCAGAATGTCTTGGCAACAAGGGTTGAAGGCATTCGTACTGCAACTACCGCGTTGCAGACTGATGTGCTGCTACACACAGACATCTTGGTTGTGCAGGGCAGCAACATTGCTCGCCTGGCAGATCGAGCCGACGTTACCGATACTCGTATCGATTCAATCGAAACGAGTGGCGCCGGCGAAAAGATCGACTGGCTCGGTGCATTTGTGATCGCCGGAATCTTCGGCGTGATCTCTGCAGTTGTTTGGTGGGCGCTGGTCTTTGGCAGCAACTTTGATCCACTGCTGTTTGTTCAGAACAGCAACATCGAGACTGTCAAGAGCGACATCCACGCCATGTTGGTCTTTCACGTTGGTGTCTACACCTTGGTGTGTACGGCAGTCGTGTTTGCCATTTGCGTGTGCATCTTGACCAAGCAGCCCGACAAGAAGAAGTCTGAAAAGACTTCATCCAAGACGGTTGCTGTTCCGGTAGCTGTGGTGCCAAGTGCACCCTCTACAGCTACTGCTCCGGCATTGCCATCAGCACCGCCCCCGGTGCCAACCATGGCGGCTCGTTTGGCCGACGCACGGCAGTAACTAGCTTGTATTTTCGTTCTGGGGGGAGTAATATCCCCCCAGAACACTTTTTCTAACTCAAACACATTCTCATGTACCTTGCCTGTACGTGAGAAGCTGAATTGAGTTCGAAGGCAAAACCAAAACCCTTGAAAGGGGTGTGTACCTTGAACAATACAATGATGAAACAACGCGTAATCGTTGGAGTAGCATGTGCAACCTTTGCACTGCTGCTCTTCGGTTTTGTCATCGTGGCAAAGCCGACACTTGGTCAGTCACCAACGTCGACATCGACTACACTGAGCGGATTCGTCTGTGCGCAAGAAGTTCACTTCTTTGCTTACGATGTTGAGCCAAACTTCTTTGGTCCTGCCTCTGACTTTGAGTCAGTGCAGACCCAGAGAGATGAGTTGCATCGACGTCGGTGTCTTGACCCAGCCAAGTTTGTAGCTGATCGTGAGTACGCCAACGGAGCATTTTCAAGTACCGAGCAACGCCAAGCGCAAGTTCAAAGTTTTTTGAACGACCGTGAAGCGTGGCGAGATGCCATAGCTCTACTTGAACTGGCAGAAAGTAAGTGTACGGCATCACTCGAAACCATGTCGGGGAGTTACAAGACTCTCTATATGGTGAAGGGTGCTGACGCGAGTCAGGCTCCGGCTATTTATCAGGCATCACCTGAGAGGCCAGAGTTTCGTGTGCTTCGTTTCACTTGCCCTGACGGTAATGGTGGCACCAAGCAGTTCAATTACAAACTGAACTGTGGCTTTCAGCCGGTCGCCCAGGAGTTTCCTGGTGTGCCGACTCAGCCAGTGCCTGCACCACCAACAACCGGCGGACCCCCGCCGACTGGTGGCCATACACCGACTACGACGCCGATCACTCGGCCACCAGTAAATAGCACGGTGCCACCTACGACACCACCGACAACCCATGGTGGTAAGGACCCCAATGACGGTATCAACCACAACCCCGGTGCGTGTGGTCAAGGAGATTGTGGGCCTCGGCCTGTTGCTCCAACACCCCCACCACCAGATTCGGTGGTCCCGACTGCGACGGTTGCACCACCCCCGGTGACGCCTCGGCCGACCGTGACGGTTGTTCAGCAACCGACGGTTACGTCGACAATTGTTTCACCATCTACAGCCCCCGGCTGATAGATGGCATATTTTTGCCCCTTCAAGAGTTTTGCTCTTGAAGGGGCTTTTTCTTATATAAAATGTATAAAATAGGGTGGTATTTGACAAAATAACATAAGAATTTACTATATATTAGTTATGCTTACCTGATAGCCAAAAACTCCTTATGGTCTACAGATAAAAAAAGTCTATAAAACTATTGACATAAGAATATTGATGTGATATTATACTTCTTGATCGTATAACTGATCGCCCGTACTTTTACATGCCATATGTATACAAGTCTATAGCCTAAAAAGGTGATGTTTCTTTTGCCTTGTGCCAGCTATTATATAAATCTTAAACTCTTTAAAGGAGTAACATAATGAAATTAACCTCTAAAATTGGTCTCGGTGCAGTAGCTGCAGGTATTGCAGTTCTTGTACCCCTTATGACCATTGCCGGTTGGTACCCAAACCGTCCATTAAAAGTATGGAATGGTCCAAATACCCCTGGCTTTGATTACGTTACCTTCAACTCGTTTACTAACGTCCCTGAAGGCAACGAACAACAGTTCTTTGATGGTAAGAAATGGAATACTAGCCCTGGTGGTTTTCAAGACCCTATCTCAGTTCATGTTGGTGATGAAATAAAATTGCGTACGTATGTACACAATAATGCCGACTCAAGCCTTAATACTGTTCCTGACGGAAAAGGTGGCTTCAAAGGTATTGCTACAAACACAAAAGTAAAAATTTCCCTTCCGACCGCAGTTGGCACACAAATGAACGCCGTTAGTCAAATTTCGGCTGACAATGCACAGCCTGGAGCTATCTACGACACTACTAACTTTACTAGTGCTGATGGTACTCCATACCGATTAAGTTACGTTGCTGGTTCAGCTTATGCTGATACTCACACACGTACTGCTATGCCGCTATCTGATAGTATTACTACTACAGGTGCATTGATTGGTGAAAACGCTCCTGATGGTAAAGTACCTGGTTGTTTTGAAAACGACATGTACGTTATCGTTAAGGTTAAAGTTGAAGCAGCTCCACTTGCAATCAAAAAGACTGTGGCTTTTCCGTCACAGAGTTTTGTAGAGCAAGTACAAGCTAAGGCGAGTGATCGTCTATACTTTAAAGTAGACTTTTCAAACACTGGTGATACTGCTGTAAATGGCGTTGCTATTGCCGATAAATTGCCAAGTCAGTTTACTGTATTACCTGGAACCGTTAAGCTATATAATGCTAACTTTCCAAATGGTACAGCCTTACCTGACACAGCTCTTTTCACCCCTGGTGGTGTTGGAGTAGGTGATTACGCTGGTAAAACAAATGGATACATTTTGTATCAAGTAACTGTTAACTCAGGTACGGTTGGTACTCTTACCAACATTGCCTGTGTACGTTCTACAGACATTCCTTATGACACCTGTGATGACGCGAAAGTGGTAACTCCACAGCCGCCAACTCCAGAATGTTTACCGGGAATTCCTGTAGGTGATGCACGTTGTACACCCGTTGTACCACCTGTAACACCACCGACTACTCCAGGAACATCTTCATTACCACAAACTGGTATGGAGTCTGGTTTAGCTGGTATACTTGGTTTGACTGGTATAAGTGCAAGTACATATGCGTATCAAAAAAGTAAAAAAGCCGTTAGTGATGCTTTGCTAGCTAAAGGTAAAAAGTAAGTAATTACTTTTTAGAAACTTTTCAAAAAACCCGCTCTTTAAAAGCGGGTTTTTTGTTATGTAATTTACAATTTATTTCTTAATATTTTGATCTAAATACGCTTCAATAAAGGGCTCGATCTCACCATTCAATACACCTGAGGTGTCAGAGGTTTCATAATTTGTGCGATGGTCTTTTACTTTTGTATAGGGGTGTAAGACATAACTTCTAATCTGTGAGCCCCAGTCTGCTGATTTGACCGTACCACGCAAGTCGGCAACGTCTTTGAGCTTTTGTTGTCTGGCTAAAACTGACAATCGAGCATACAAAACAGACATAGCTACCTGTTTGTTTTTGAGCTGTGATCGTTCGTTTTGAATAGCCACAGTTGTACCTGTTGGCAGGTGAGTAATACGCACTGCACTATCTGTAGTATTAACACTTTGCCCACCATGGCCGCCGGCACGATATACATCTACGCGCAGGTCTTTTTCATCAAGTTTTACCTCTGACTCAGCAAGCTCAGGCACGACGTCTACCATTGCAAAAGAAGTTTGACGTAAATTATCACTATTGAAAGGGGAGAGACGTACTAGGCGATGGGTGCCTTTTTCAGTACAGAGCTTGCCATAGGCAAAAGGCCCCGAAATACGCAGGGTGGTTGATTTGATGCCCGCTTCTTCGCCATACGAAGAATCAAGTACTTCTACACTAAGGCCCGAAATATTGGCATACTTAATATACATCTCTTGAAGCATCTGTGCCCAGTCTTGAGCATCGGTACCGCCAACCCCAGCTGATATTTGTACAATAGCAGGGTTACGATCAAATTCGCCCGATAGCTTTACGGCTACAAGAGCAGTTTTGCTGCGTTCTTGCAATGCCGCGAGGAGACCTTCAAATTGTGTAGCTACATCATCACTATTATCTAGCTCAGCGAGCTCTAGAGTAGTTTGCAACTCTTCTTGCAAGTCAAGCCAACCCTGAATATAGCGACGTAGCTCGGCTGATTGTTTGCTGATTACTTCTGCCTTAGTAGAATCTTGCCAAAAATCAGCACTGGCCATACTTTCTTCTAGTATACTCAAGGTTTTTTGGTCAGACTGTATATCCAGCTTACGAATTGCTTGATCAATATCTTCTTTGAGTATGCTGAGTTGCTTGATGATTGGTTTCATACCTATTAGTATACTAGTAAAGGAGTATTTTTACAGCCTAAGCACTTTGCACTTATGAGAGTTATGGGCTACAATAACCTATATGATTTTGCTTGATAGGGTCTCTGTAATGTATGCAAATAAAACTGTTGCATTATCAGGGGTCTCGCTTCACATCAATCCTAAAGAATTTGTTACGATTGTCGGCTCCTCAGGTGCCGGCAAAAGTACTCTTATACGCTTACTTATAAAAGAAGAAGTACCGACTAGTGGTAAAATAATTGTGGGTAGTATTGATTACGATACTATCGATAAAGCTAATATTCCTCATCTTCGCCGTCGTATTGGGGTGGTTTTTCAGGATTTTAAACTACTACCCAACTTAACAGTCTATGAAAACGTGGCTTTTGCCCTTGAAGTTTCTGGCGTTAAGTCTAAAGAGATTAAACGAGCCGTACCAAAAATACTCCAACTAGTAGGCTTGAGTGAGAAAATGCACAATTACCCAAGTGAGCTATCTGGTGGCGAAAAACAACGAACTGCTATAGCTAGAGCACTGGTGCGTAACCCAAAAATTCTGATTGCTGATGAGCCAACTGGTAATCTTGATCCAAAAAACTCTTGGGATATTATTGAGCTACTATTAAAAATCAATCGTTTTGGTACGACTGTTTTACTTACAACCCACAATAAAGAGATTGTTGATGCTCTCAAGAAACGAGTTATTACAATTAATAGGGGTCGAGTAGTAAAAGACGAAAAGGTAGGAAAATACTCATTATGACAACTTTTTTACGCATTTGGCGCACTGGATTTAAAAATATTTTCAGAAATGCCTGGCTAAGTACAGCTGCGACAGCAATTATGGTTATTACAATACTCATAATGACGTTTTTTGCTTTTTCTACTATATTTGTACGTACTCAGCTAGCTCAAGTGCGTGGCAAGATTGACCTTAGTATATTTTTAAGCGATGACGCCACTCAAAAGCAAATTCAAGATTTACAAACTAAGATTAACGGGATCAATAACGTAAGTTCGGTCATCTTTGTGAGCAAAGGTGATGCACTGAAAAAACTTGAGAACTCAAGCGAAGAAGGTAAAAAACTTGCAAAATCAGCTGAAGACATAGGCAACCCTTTGCCAGCAAGCTTTGAGGTAAAACTTGTTAATATTGATAGTATTGGCCAAATCAATAGTACGATTCGTAGTCTTGAAGAAGCCAAGATTATTACAGACACAAGCTTTGATAACCGAGACGATAACCGTAGAGGGGTAGTGGAAAACGTAATTAGTATTAGCAACTCGGTCAGTAAGATTGGTTTGATTTTGAGTGTACTATTTTTGATAATTGCACTTTTAATCATCTTCAATACTATTCGCATGGCTATTTTTACTCGGCGTGAAGAAGTGGAGATTATGAAGCTCGTGGGTGCAACCAAGTGGTTTGTACGTGGACCGTTTTTAGTAGAAGGCACGCTGTATGGTGTTTTTGGTGCACTTATATCTCTGGCAATTATAATTCCGTTTAATCGAGCGGTGAGTCCGTTTTTGACAAGTAAGCTTGGTGCTGGGCCAACCTTAGATTATTTTGCTTCACACTTCTTTTTACTAGCTGGCGGCATGTTTGCTATCGGAATATTTATTGGTGTCGTTTCGAGTTGGCTCGCCTTGATGCGTTACTTAAAAATCTAATAATATCTCAGTCAAAATCTACGTAAATTCTAAATTTTGTGTACAAATAAGCCTTGAGCATAAGAACTTTTTATGCTATACTGTTATTAATGTCTACTGGAGGGTGACAGAACTTCATGAATACTAGGTTCAGTAAGGTCGGTAAGACTACTCAATTTAATAGCACAAAAACAAAAATACTAGCAACTCTAGGTGTAGTTGCTGTTTTATTGTTACCACTTGTATCAACTTCGCCCGCTCATGCTGATCAGTTTGATACACAGATTAATGCTCTTAAGCAAAAGGTTGCCGAAAGTCAAGCTGCGGCCAATCAGAAAGCAGGTGAGGCAAGTACTCTAAAGACAAAGCTTGCAGGCATAGAAGCGCAAATCAATGCCGCTCAACAGCAACTTGCTCTCACAAATACAGAAATTTCTGGAACTCAAAATAGAATTAATGAAGCCAATAAAGACTTAGATCGTCAAAAATCTATTCTTAAAGACAATTTGAAGTTAATCTACAAAGAAGGTAGTGTGAGCCCAATGGAAGTTATTGCTTCAAGCGGTAACTTAAGTGATTTTGTAGCTAAGCAAGAGTACTTGAGCGCAATCAAGAAAAAGATTGATTTAAATTTAGAAAAAATTGATGTACTGAAAAAAGAGCTTGATACAAAAAAAGGCCAGCTAACTGCGCTATCTACCCAACAGAAAACTGTGTATGATCAAATCGCAAGTCAAAGAGCCGAACAGCAGAGTATACTGGCTCGCACACAAGGTGATGAAGCTAATTATCGTCAAGTTGCCCAAGAAGATAGTGCTAAAATTACCGAGCTACGTAAACAACAAGCTGCAATTATTGCTTCTTTTTCTAGTAATGTTCGTTACGGTGGTAGTGGTGGATATCCGTGGGGAGGTGCACCTTTCCCAAATAGCATATCTGATCCTTGGGGTATGTATCAGCGACAATGTGTAAGCTATACTGCTTGGAAGGTAGCTACAGTACACGGAGGTATGCCATATTGGGGCGGGCGTGGTAATGCATCTCAATGGCCAGGCAATGCCCGCGCAGCTGGTATACCTGTGGATGGTAATCCTCGTCCAGGTGATGTTGCTATATCGATGTCTGGTCCTTATGGTCATGCCATGTGGGTTGAATCTGTTAATGGCAGTACTGTGCATGTCAGCCAATATAATGCAAATTGGGACGGTGCATTTTCAACAAGCGACATAAATACTGGTAGTGCTGTTTATATCCACTTTTAAGCTCAAAAAATATTTATGAACGATCCTCAATTAACTAACGATACTCCTGTCTCGCATATAAAAAAATCACGTAATCCAATCTGGCAGATGGCAGTAATTGCAGTGGCATTTTTTGTTATTGGTTTTATGTTCAATGCTGCTGGCGCACATGTACAAATTGGGCCAAATACTCAGAGTAAGACAGCTATTGATCTAACAAAATTTTGGCAGATAAATGACATTTTGCACAAAAAATTTGATGGTGATATTTCTACCGATAAGCAAAGTGAGGGCGCTATTGTTGGTATGGTCGCAAGTCTTGGCGACCCCTATACTACGTATCTAACTGAGAAGGCTAATAAAGAGCTTGCTAATCAACTGAGTGGAAAACTGAGTGGTATTGGTATAGAAATGGGTATCAAAAACAATAAACTTACTGTTATAGCACCAATTGACGGTACGCCTGCTGCAAAAGCTGGCCTGCGAGCTGGAGACTTAATAATTGGAGTTGATGGTCAAGATACAAGTAATATGACAATAGATGAGGCCGTAACTAAGATTCGTGGTGATAAGGGCACAGAAGTGAAGCTCAATATTATTCATCCTGGAGGCTCACCGCAAGTTATAGCCATTACTCGTGAAGATATTAAAGTTCCAAGCGTTACTTCAGAGATTAAATTGGGTAATATCGGCTATATCAAAATCCGTACATTTGGTGCAGAAACTGCTGCCGATGTGAGTAAAGCAGCAGGTGAATTTGCAGCACAAGGAGTTAAGGCAGTTATTGTAGATGTACGTGATGATCCGGGTGGATATCTAGATGGTGCTGTAAAAATAAGCTCAGAATTTGTAAGTAGCGGTACAATAGTAGAAGAACGCTCACGTACGGGTCAAAATAAAGTACTCACTGCTCTCAGTGGTGGTCAGCTAACAAAAGTTCCTGTTATCATGCTTGTTAATGGTGGTTCTGCTTCGGCTTCAGAGATTATGGCCGGTGCATTGCACGACAACGGCCGGGCAACTCTGGTGGGTGAGAAAACATTTGGTAAGGGTAGTGTGCAAGAAGTAATTTGTCTAAGTGGTCTAAATCTTGGTAGTGACTGTAAGGGTGACTCACTCAAAGTAACTGTCGCACACTGGTACACCCCAAAAGGTATTAACATTAGTAAAGAAGGCATTAAGCCAGATATAGAAGTTAAGCTAACCTCAGAAGACTACAATACCAATAGAGACCCTCAGCTTATTAAGGCGCTCGAACTCGCTACTCAAAAAGCCAACGGACAGTAAATATTTACTTTTTGTAAAAAATACTACACTATTTGTCTTGCGCCAACTATGTCATAAGCGGTATGATAAAAGAAACGTAAGCGAAAAGGGGTGAGGTTGTTTATGAAAAGTAAAATAAAGAAACAAACAAAATATATATTTGTAACAGGTGGGGTCGTTTCAGGACTCGGAAAAGGCATCACCGCAGCAAGTCTCGGCAAAATCTTATCAGCCCGAGGCTTTTTAGTTAATATGCAAAAATGTGATCCATACTTAAATACAGATGCCGGAACACTTAACCCAGCAGAGCACGGTGAAGTATTTGTAACCCGTGATGGGGCTGAGACAGATTTAGACCTTGGTCATTATGAACGTTTTATTAATCGAGAGCTTGAACGCAGTAGCTCAGTTATATCTGGTCAAATATTCTCACAGGTCATAGCTAATGAACGTAAGGGTGTTTACTTAGGTAAGAGTGTGCAGATTATTCCACACGTAACAGCAGAAATTCAAAGAAGAATTATTGAAGCTGGCAAGAATTCAGACATTCATATTGTAGAAATTGGTGGTACGGTTGGTGATTATGAAGCTATGGCTTTTATTGAGGCTATACGACAGATGAAGCGCAAAGTAGGAGAAGAGAATGTTTTGTATGCCCACTTGGTATTTTTACCATATCTAGCAACCAGTAAAGAAGTAAAAACTAAACCAGCCCAAAACAGTGTTCGTGACTTGCGTGAGGCTGGTATTCAGCCAGACGTATTATTTGTACGTACAGATCACCCTATAACTGCCGAGGCCTTAGAAAAATTGAGTTTATATTGTGATGTTGATAAAGATGCTATTGTCGGGCTTCCAACTGCTAAAACTGTCTATGAGGTTCCTTTGAGAATGGAAGAAAGTGGCATTGCTCATTACATTACACAAAAACTTGGTCTATCAAAGAAAACTGCTAATCTTGATCAGTGGTCTAGCCTAGTAGATCGAATCGTTAATTCAAAAAATGAAGTCACTATAGGCGTAATTGCTAAATATATGAGTCATGAAGATACCTATATGAGTGTTTTTGAAGCATTACGTGCTGCTGGCTGGCATCATAATACAAAAGTTAATATTGTCTGGGTAAATGCTGAGAATGAAGACTTTATTGAGTCAGAGCTTAAGAAGGTTGACGGTATTGTAGTACCAGGTGGTTTTGGAAGTAGAGGAGTAGAAGGCAAAATTATTGCTGCTAAGTATGCTAGAGAAAATAATGTACCATATCTGGGTCTTTGCTTGGGGATGCAAGTTGCTGTTATTGAGTTTGCTCGCCACATCTTAAAATCAAAAGATGTTGATACTGCTGAAATTAATCCCTCCGCTAAACACTCAGTTATTCATATTATGCCCAGTCAAGTGGGTGTACAGCTGGGTGGTAGTATGCGCCTTGGTGATTATACCTGTAAGTTAGATAAAAACTCACGAGCATACTTAGCCTACGGTACACCAACTATCGTTGAGCGTCATCGTCATCGTTATGAGTTCAATAATGAATACCGTGATATACTCACAAAAAATGGACTTGTTTTGAGTGGCTTGAGTCCAGATAAACAGTTAGTTGAAATAGTTGAGTTACATGACCATCCTTTTTATGTTGCCAGTCAGTTTCACCCAGAGTTTAAGTCACGCCCTGATACACCACACCCACTGTTTAAAGACTTTATAGGTGCAAGCTTACGACAAACGACTGCAAAACAGACTTCATTAGAAGCTAATAAAACTCATACTGTTTAAATACGAATTTAATAGTCTAAAAAACACCCCAACAATGGGTGTTTTTTAGACTTGAATGAATTAATCTGAGCTAAGCTAAGCTAAGCTAAGCTGCTAAGACATTAACAACAGTTTTGCGTTTTTTTGCACCCGTAAAACGAGCTTTTCGGCTGACTGAAAATTCTACGATTCCAGACTTGGTGGCATGTATCGTAAAATCTTTGCCAGTGATAACGTTTTTACCTGGTTCAAACTTGGTGCCGCGTTGACGAATAATAATATCGCCTGTTTTAACTTCTTGACC
>JACDEK010000057.1 GCA_013816445.1 Candidatus Saccharimonadota bacterium | reverse complement strand
CTGTAAAGGTCTCGGCAAAGGCATGTTCGTCGCTATTAGCTTTTGCCTCAACCTCTTGCTTGGCTCGCTGAGTTGCCGCATCTATCATATCTTTTTTGGCCTTGTCTATGTCAGCCTGGGTAACAACAGTTGCAATTTTACTCACTCCACCGCTTGTTGAGCCATTTGCTGTTAAACCAGTGTAGCCAGAAACCAAGAAAGCCGCACTTGCAAAGTTATAGCTGTCACCATTTTGTACTGCCGTGATAGCAACGCTTGCTGTGCCAGGTACAATTTTTCCACCAGAGACTGATGCTCCTGGTATAGTCACTGCTTGGTTAAGAGTGAATTTTTTTCCATCAGACTCGACAGTAGTTCCGCTCGGTACAGTGACCGGACTAGAGCTAGAGGCATTCTTCATAGTGACACTACCAGAAGCTTTTGTGCCAACATCTTTCTTACCAGTTGCCGTATACTGTGCGCTCAAATCCATAGTGACGCTAAGCTGATTTGCTGCCACTATACCTTGATTGTAGTCTGACTTTCGCGTGCTGGCATCAAGTGAAAACTTCACACTTACTGGAGTTTTTTGAGCCTTAGCGATAAGGGTTGCTTTTGCAGTTGGCAAAAATATATATGCCAAGATTAATAAAATAATTCCACCAATTACACCCGCAATAATAGCAATCTTTTTATTAAGACCCATAAAATTCGGTACTTTGGGCGATTTTTTATTACCCTCTAATGGTTGACTGTGGTGGGATGGAGTTGCTAGTTCTTCTTCAGCTAAGTCAATGTGCTGTTTTTCAAAACTACCCGCACTATCAGCATTTTTTGACTTCTTAGAATTTCTTGATAACTTTGATAAATCAGATGCCTCTTGAGCTGATTGCTCAATTACAACCGGCTCATTACTCACTTCTGGTGGCAACATTGTCATATCTGGCACAATGGCCTCGGCCTTGACGTTTTTTGCTACCATAAGCCCTAAGCCCGCGGCCAAACTCAAAGTTGCCTTATCGGTACTAATGAGTACAAGCTGTTTATGAGCATTACTTGCGGTCTTTTTGAGTAATTTAAGATTCACAGCACTTTGAAGCATTGTACTACGCCCCGGTACCGCCAAGCGTACCTCATGGCCTGTACTTGCTTTTAGCTGATCAATAGCCTCGGTTATTTCTGAGTCAGCTTCTAGATATATTACATCTGGGTTGTGATTTTCTGGCATAATTATGTCTTATTATAGCGCAATCTGCTTAAGCTTGCTTATAGGGTTTTTTCTAACAATATCTTAATAACTACTTTAGGGCTTTTGTGTGACTAAAGTGAGAGAGTTCGTGACAAACGCTGAAGCATATTCTCACCTGCTGAGCCACTACCAATAATATCGAGGCCAAGATTTGCTAAACCCATTGGTGTGATGTCTTGTGGACTATTTAGCTTACCAGTCTTATCGATAACTCGGTTTACTTGGCTTGGTTTAACAAAATCAATTGTTGGCTTGCGCGTAAAGGGCAAACTTTTATACCAATCGCCGTGCGTCAGTGCTTCTTTAATCTCGGGCAAAGCCGAGCCACCTCCACAAAGCAAAATACGATTTGGTAAATGTTCTATATTATCAAATTCAGCAAGACCAAGTTCAACTCCACTTAGCCAAGTTTCAACATCGTTTTTCAAAGCCTCTGACACGGCCTTTTCTTGTTTTTCGCTCAGTTTTCCTGCTGAATGATCAAGCTTTAAGTCTTCTGCTTCATCAAAGTTGACCCCTAGACTACTGCCAATACGCTTTGTAAAGCTCCGCCCACCAATAGCAAACATTTGAGTGCCCTCCACACCGCCATTATTCACAACCGCAATATCACTTGTACCACCCCCAATATCAATAAAAACAGCCGAAAACTCCGTACTATCATCTGCCCCAACGCTTTTAGCAACCGCAAATGGCTCGGCAGCAATATTAATGAGATTCAAGTCTAAATCTGCTGCCACAGTCTGCAGAGCGCCCAAATGTACCATCGGTGCAAAAGCATTGAAGATCTGAATAGTCACATCTTTACCCTGAAACCCAACCGGATTAGTCACTCTATAACCATCAATATGTACATCAACAACAGCAGCATTCACAAGTTTTACTTCTAACTCACGTTTGCCAGTCTCCCAACTTAGTTGTTTTTTGACATCCTGATACGCCTGGGCCTGAATGCGCTCAATAATATCCATGAGTTCAGCTTGATCTATTTTGATATCTGGCTTTGAACGCCTATAACTCACACTAGTAGTAGCACCTTTTACCAGCTCGCCAGCAATACCGAGTACTGCATCTTTTGCTACCACTTCAGCCATTTCTTCAGCCCGTCTTAAGGCTGCATCGCAGTTTTCTACAACCCCTGAAATATCAGTTACCGCACCACCGGCCATATCGGTCAATCGTTGCCTTTGATGGCCAACGCCCAATATTTCAACAACTTGATACTGTTTGCCAGCAGCATCGGTATGATCTTTGACCTGTCCAATCAACGCTTTAGCGTATTCAGTTCCGATATCAAGCGAAACCAAGTACTGACCTGTTTGTTTTTTTTGTTTAAAGCCGGGCAATTTCATCTTCTTATTGTACCGCTTATGGCTGTTCTTGACTACCCAATCTGGTTTACAGATGTTGTTGTTTACACTATAATCACACTGTTCTACCTGTCTATCGATCGCGCTATCATATGAGGAGAGGTAAAAGTACCATGCCAACTTCAGTAGAAATGTCTGCAGTGCAGAGGCTCATGTATTTTCCGAGTCTTCACGGTGATGAATCAAAGCTCATTAAGCCATTCAAGCTTATCTTTGAGGTTATCACTAAGCTCACCGTAAATTGGTGGGCGATGATCTTGATTTGGCTTGCTCAAAAGGCACGTCAAAACTGGCTTGTGACTGTCATTAAGCAGATTCCGAATGGTATGAGTTTTTTTCGGATGCTAGCTATTCCGGTGGTTATGTATAATCTCGTATACCAAATTCACCTCAATCAGCATAGTCAAGCGATTCCTTGGCTCGTTTATATGGTTTTGATCATTGCGCTCGATGCACTTGATGGCCCGTGTGCACGAGATCTCGACGCAGTCAGTGAATTTGGTAAGCGACTCGACCCAGCCTCCGACAAGTTCTGCTTTACCTTCATTGTGCTGGGCTACACGCTGGCGAGCTTGTTTGAATACAGCATAGCGTTTTGCTTGCTTTTGTTTGGTTTCGCACTGTGGTGTCTGTGGGTTGAGCTTAAGCTGATTCGCCTGGCCGTTGGGCCATTTCGACGTTTGCTTGATGGCCTCAAGCAATTCGACCCTGACTTTGAAGACCCTGGTGCGTTTACTGTTGGTAAGATCAAATTTAATCTTCAGATGCTGGCTTGCGTAGCTGGCTGGCTGGGGCTAGTGTATTTTCCTTCAGACCCTACGGCGATTCTGGCAATGGCCCTAATCCTCAATGCTTCTCGAAGTTTTGGTGACAAAAGCCTTGGCAAGCACCGTGAGGAGTACGTATGGCTCTTGGTAGTATATATGGCCTGTAATGGAGGTTTGGCACGGCTGCGAATAGATTCGGTTCAGAGTCAACTGAGCAATACGGACAGTTCAGATTCAGACACAGCACTTCCGCCAAACGTCACACGTTTTCGTCAGACTGGCTAGTAAAAGCTATATCCCGATCAACAACGATCGGGTTTTTTATTTACAAAGTCTATATTTTCTGATACAATATCGCAACTCGTACCTACTCATCTACTCGAAAGAAGACATATGAGAACTATTCTAGAGGCTATTGAATACACCATGCAACAGCTCGAAGTTGCCCACCTTGATTATTCAGTAGACTTTGCACAGGTTGCTCAAAGCAAGCTTGAAGAAAGAACGTACAATTTCGGTTATCCTGTCACGCGACTTATTTCTTCTGACCCCCATCAATATATGTTTCAAATAAGTAATTTGATTGTTGAAGTTGAAGAGACCTCAATGGCCTATATGGCCAGTCTTGGAGAAACAATTCACCGACGCATTATTGGTGTCAGTATGTACGGCATCGATCAAGATGGTGGATGTGAGCCCTATGAACTTGGTGATATCACCGAGTTTGGCGTTGAGCGCATTGCGCTAGTTATGAAAGATCTCGCAGGTGTTGAATTTTGCGCAGAGCGCGTGCGCCCCTGGATGCAACAGGCTGATGTACTAGCCGCATAATTAGTATCTCCTTGAATTTTCAAGGAGATTTTTTTATTGAGAGCTAAAGAATAGTCACAAACACCATTCCCTTCGAGAAATCGAAGGGATTTTTTATGGTTTTATATTTGTTATTGTTTATTGACACTTTGTTGCATTACTTTTCCACAGGCTGTTGTTAATTATTATTGACAAAAAAGCTATTATTTGCTACACTCTATTACAGTATTTTGCCCTTCCAGCAGAAAGAGAAAGAAGGAACAGTGGATACTTTGCACCCTGAAAAGAGTAGCAAGACTGGCGCACGTCGCTCAGTTTTGACTGAAGACGAGCGAAAGATTGCTAGAGAACACGCTGAACGGCGTGATTTTGGCAACTCAAGTTCAAGCTCACCAGAAAAGCCATCTCGAACTTCCCAGAATGCCCGGCCTACTGGGCCAAAGCGTTGGATAGTTTGGGCATCACTTCTTGTGTTGTTCGCTGGATTCACTATTGCTGGTATTGTTACCTGGCAACAGCACTCGCGTGAGCAGACTCGCGCAACCGCTGAGCGAGAGCTACGCGGCTATGCCGATCAGCTCAACAAGCAGCAGGACGCTGGCAATGCAGTTGTGATCAATTCTGTCACCTACACAGGTGACCAGTTGGTTGTTCAGCTCACACAGGGCAATTCTGTGTGTACGGCACCTGTCAAGGCGCCAGATGGCAAGCACAATCTCTACTGGGCTGAGCCCATCAAGGCTGTCGCTACCGACCAGCTCTTTACGGCTCAGTTTCGCTGTGTTTCTAGCACCGAGTTCAAGGGGCTCGGAGCTAGCTAAAATTACTCCCCATCTTTACAGATGGGGATTTTATTTTTGCAATAAAATCTCTTGGGTTTTATAAAATACTTATGCTATAATTACTTGTAATGATAATCAAGAAAATAACCCCCTACCAAATCCTTGATTCTCGAGGTGAACCGACCTTACTTGTCACTATGACAGCTGACAATGGCATGAGTGCTGATTTTTCTGTACCAACAGGTGCAAGCAAAGGTGTTGATGAGGTTGTTGAAAAACGCGATGGTGAAGGTCCGTACGGTGGCAAAGGTGTACTGACCTGTATTGATCTTATAAATACTACAATTGCACCAAAGTTTATTGGCTACCCCCTAGATCAATTAGCTGATTTTGATGGCCTACTGGTCGCTCTCGACGGCTCAGAGCATAAAGAAAACTTT
>JACDEK010000056.1 GCA_013816445.1 Candidatus Saccharimonadota bacterium | reverse complement strand
CACTACTGCTAGCGGACTGCACTCAACCGCGCTTGGATATGGTAGTGTAGCCAGTGGGCTCGATTCAACTGCTTTTGGTCAAGTTTCATTGGCGGATGGCTACGGTGCAACTGCTTTTGGCGGATCTTCTCATGCAAGTGGTGATTATGCTGTTGCTTTTGGTGATTCAACTATCGCAAGTGGTGCAGGTGCAGTGGCATTTGGTGGGGGGGCTGAGGCGAGTGGTGATGCCTCGACTGCATTTGGTTCATTTACTACAGCTAGTGCATTTTATTCAACTGCTTTTGGTAATAATACTACTGCCGGAGGATATACATCTACTGCTTTTGGTGATAATACTACTGCTAGTGGTGATTATTCAACTGCTTTTGGGCGTAGTACTACTGCTGCGGCAGATAATTCTACAGCCCTAGGCCGGGCAATCAACGTTAATAACACAGCTACCAACTCAGTCGGCATTGGTCTAGATAGTACCGTTCGTAATCTTACTCAAGCTAATACCCTCGCTGTAGTTGGTGGTACTGTTGGTCTTGGTACTCTAGCTCCAACTCATCAACTTGATGTCTCTGATGTTACTACAACCAATGTTTCTCAGTTCTTAGGCTCTGGCGGTACCCAATGTACGGTAGTCACTGGTACAGGCTGGAGTTGTAGCTCAGACGAAACATTAAAGACCAATATTCTTAATGTTGCTAATGGCCTAGACATTATTAAACAAATTCAGGGCGTTACCTATAACTGGAAGAGTGATCCTACTGGTACCCAACAAGATGGCTTTCTTGCTCAAGATATTCAAAAAATCTTGCCTGAGCTTGTTACTACTGACAGTAATGGCAAACTCTCACTCAATAAAGACGGTATTATGCCTTTTATAGTTGAAGCTATTAAAGAACAGAATGGTAATCTTCATGCCACCAATAAACAATTGAGCGAGCAAGGAATTAAGCTTGATAATCTCAGTACTGAGCTAGCAACACTAAGTAAGACTATAGAAGATCACTCAAAAAAATTGCAAGTTCAAAAAAATCAGATAGATCAACTTATTCAGACAGTGCAAGAACAATCTAAAGATATAGAGAATCTTAAGGCTCAGTCTACTTTAAAAACCACTCCATAGTCTACTGGGCTATATGTGCCGTAGTTTGTTCCTTTTATACTCATCATCATGCTAGAATAGATGTATAAGGATAAGTACTATAAGGTTTGGTGAATATTTATGACTGTGTTTGAGCGATGGTATAAGTTTTTTTTAATTAGTATTGCTATAGTATGTATATTTGGTATACCAATTGTGGCTTCAGCTGAGAGCTTGTCTACACAGTCTTATCAGGTTCAAGCAGATGTCGTACCGGGTGCAGCAGTTGTATTACAAAATAATACGATTAGCCTTGCTACTACAGATAATCAACAGTATTTGTATGGGGTGGCGGTGCAAGGCAGTGACGTAGTAGTAAATGTCAGTAGTGGTACTACAAAATATCCAATTGTAACAAGTGGTCAGGCGCGCGTGGCAGCCTCTGATATAAACGGCGAAATTCAAGTAGGTGACCAGCTGGCTGCATCACCAATTGCTGGCGCTGTAATGAAAGCCACTCAGTCTTCACGTGTGGTTGGAACTGCCGCGCAGAGTTTTTCCGCTACCCAGAAAGACCAGCCTAATCAGCAGAGAAGCCTGAAAGCTACCGATGGGTCTACTAAGACTGTTAATATTCGATTGATTTCACTTGTAGTTAGTGTAGCCGACTTTCAGCCTAGCGTAGCGGCTGTTCCGGCAGTATTATTGCCATTACAACAAGTTTTAAACGGGGCCAGTGGGCATACTGTAACAACTGAAAGAACAATTTTAGTAACACTAGTGTTGCTGGTTGCGCTTATTATTGCACTTGTCATATTGTACTCTAGTGCTTCAAGTAGTATTCGATCGATTGGTAGAAACCCAACCGCCAAGAATGCTATTTTCTTAAGTTTATTGCAGGTGGTGGGTATGATTGCGGTGATTTTTCTAATTGCCTTTGGTATGATTAAATTAATAATTCGAGGGTAAACATATGCTATTTTTTATTTTGTTACTAGTTATGATTGTGGTGGTGATAGTGCTAATTTTTGTTTTACTATTAGCTTTAGATAAAAAAGATTCATCTCCAAAAAAACCAACTCCAATTGAGCTGACAAATGCAAAAGCCAAAGAACAATTTAATACAGTTCTTGCCGAGCAGACGATGAGTTTGCAAAAGAAATTACTGACCAGTGCTGATGATATTAATAAAACTTTTATAGTCTCTCTCGAAAAAATTACCAATACTCAATTAAAAGAATTTACCGCAGCCACTCGGGTGATTTTACAAAAAACAATGACCGATTTGCAGTCTGTAGCCTCTGAAAATACTGAAGCTGCACAACAAGCTCGCGTGACTCTTGCTACAGTTACTACAGAGGCTAAAGTTACCGCAATGAAAAAAGTAGATAGTCAGATTGCCGAACTTATGATTAGTTATTTAGTTGAAGTAGCGGGCACCTTAGACTACCAACAACAAAAAGATTACCTATATACTGCCCTTGATTCACATAAAGATGAGCTAAAAAAAGATATAGAAAAGAGTGTTGTATAATGGGCTACCGACTTCCTAATACATTTTCAAGGCGACAACAGCTTGAAAGAGTACTTGATCAAGTACAAAAGCTGAAACCAGCGGTATTTGATACTGCACAAAAATGGCCACTCGAACTACAGGAATTTACTCAGGCTAATAATATTTCAGTTTTTACTACAACTACACAAGCTAATCTCGCTAGTTATTTTAAAAGATTATTGCAGTCTGCTCCACAAATTTCTCTAGTAATGGCAGCTCTACCAAATAGCGAAGAGCAAGCTGAGCTAATAGGATGGTTGCGGTCACATATTCACCCTCAGGCATTTATGCATATAGCACAAAATAGTGATCTTCTAGCGGGCTGTATAGTGCGAACAGATAATATGGTGTATGATTTTTCTTTGCGTAGTAGTCTATTTGCACAATCAGACTCATTAGCTATGAGGCTTCAAAATGGTTAAAGACACAAATGTAATTTCTAGGCAGAAAAAACTTACCGCCGAAGTTATAGCCATACGTGAATGTATTGTTCTCACAACTCCACTGACTGAAGCACCGATTTTTGCTGAAGTAGCTTTTGCTGGCGGTGCTCGTGGAGTAGTCTGGCAAATTGACCCCGATGGCCTAGAAATATTACTTCTTAGTGACCAGCCAGTGAAGGCAGGTGAGCTAGTTACTATTGTGTCGCCAGAGCTCAGCTTACCCGTTGGCGAAAATATTTTAGGTAGAGTGATTGACCCGCTTGGCAGACCACTTGATGGACAAGGGTATATCAAGACAAGCAGTCAGGCGCCGTATTTCCGCAGTGCACCAACTTTTCAGCAACGCGATGATCTTGATGAGCAACTTGTCACGGGCGTGAGCTACGTAGATACACTTTTACCAATTGTAAAAGGTCAGCGTATTGCTATTATGGGTGATAGCAAATCTGGTAAAACTAGCTTCATGACTCAAGCTGCAATTGCGCAGGCTCGTGCTGGCCGGGTAGTAGTATATGTTCTGGTCGCAAAAAGACGTATTGAAGTTAATCGACTAGTTGAAGTATTCAAGGCTGCAAAAGTGATGTCTCAAATTACTCTCGTTGTTACTGTTGCCGGTGAATCATTACCTTTGGGGGTTTTGGCTCCTTATGCTGGTTGTGCGGTTGGTGAATATTTTTGGCATCAGAAAAAAGACGTTGTAGTATTGTATGATGACTTTTCAAACTTAGCAAAACTTTATCGTGAGATGTCACTATTATTACGTAACAATGTTGGACGTGAGGCTTACCCGGGTGATATGTTTCATGTACAATCAGCTCTACTTGAAAGAGCTGGAAAATTACGTGAGACAGGTAGTAGTCAGACTATTCTAGTAGCTGGCTCAACACCAAATAATGACCTTACTAGCTACCAGGCAACGAGTCTTATTTCTATGACTGACGGACAGATTGTATTTGACACTGAAGTGTTGCATAGAGGTATTAGCCCGGCTATCAACTTGAACCTCTCAGTTAGTCGTATTGGTGGCAGAAGTCAGAGCTCAGCTATGCAGAGACTATCGGCCACTGTTACCCAGGAATTAGCCAATTTTCACAGCGCCGAAGAGTACACGCGTTTTAGTGATCAAATGAGTGAATTTGCTCAGCGTGAAATTATTCTTGGCAAACAGTTGATCGAGGCTTTTATTCAGAGCTCAGATGAATTTTATAGTCTAGCACAGCAACGTGTAATTCTTGAGGTAATATTACGTCAAGAAACACCAGTCAAAATGAATATTGCTGAACTCAAAGAAACTGTTCAAAAAAAGCTACCAGGTAATAAATCAGTAACAGAAAATGATATTAGTGCGTTAGCTGGTAGCTTGATGAAGAGAAGGCACAAATAATGAAACAATCTGCTCAACTACTTGCTGAACATAAAGATATTGTGGCTATAGAAAATACGACACATATTTTTGAAAATGTTGCTTCTATTCGGATTCGTCAAATCAAAGAGCAAGTATTAAGTTCGCGACAGTTTTTTAATCGACTCTGGATGATTTATACAGGCTTACGATTAGATAAAGACAGTAGGGTTTTGGCACAAAACCGGCGCGAGGTACGCGTACTTGTCAGTGCAAATGTAAATCTTGTTGGCTCGGTTGATGCTGCACTGCTCAAACAAGCACTCACTGATTTTAACTCGACAACCACAGACTTAATCGTTATTGGGGCTCATGGAGAGCATATGTTGCTTGAGCAGGGTATTGTTCCAAAATACAGTTTTGCTTTACCAGATATTACTAAGTCATTACAGATAGATGAGATTGTTGGGGTATTGCAACAGTACGAAGCTCCTATTATTTATTATCCTAACTTTATTTCTCTGGGTGATCAGCAGATTGTACACTTTGCTTTAATTGAAGCAGTACGCAATTTGAGCGAAGCTGAACGTAAAGAACGCCCTGAGGGTTTGTTGTCTCCAGACGAATATATTTTTGAACCATCTCCTCAAGAATTTGTAGACTACGTAGAATCTATGATTTTGGGCACTGTACTAACGGAGGTAATACTTGAGGCCAGTTTAGCGCAGTTTGCTAGTCGATTTAGTGCCATGAATATGGCATCGCACGAAGCCCGTCGTATTGATAGACGTTTATTGCGCCAAGCCTCACGAGCTCGTCGACACGAGCATGATGAGCTAGATCGCAATTATCAACCAGCGCAAGGAGTATGGACAAGATGAATCAAATAAAAGCCACAATAAATAGTGTTCGAGGAGTAGTTATTAATGCAAGCTATGAGGGTTCGCAGCCAAGTATTGGTCAGTTATTGAGCTTACAAGGTCAGCCAAAAGCACGTTTTATGATTATGGCTCTATTACCC
>JACDEK010000009.1:2057-19026 GCA_013816445.1 Candidatus Saccharimonadota bacterium | reverse complement strand
ATACGAGTATGAAACTTTTGGCAGCCGAACACGAAAACTCTGGTAGAGCTCGTCGTGGTTGGTTGTACTTTGGCCGAAAGGGCTTATTAAGCTCACACGTTATGTTTGAAGGTGGTGTGTCTACTGCTGTTGCAATGAATCGTATACAAGTAAAGTTTGACAGAGATTTGTACGAGAAAATTCAGAGCAGTGGAATTCGAGCCGTTGTAGAAGAAGAGTCACTACGTATAGCTAAGCTTGATTTATATGATAAGTTCATTAAGACTGGCTGGACAGCAGGCCTCGCTAAAACAATGAAGGCAGTAGTCGTCAAACGTATACCTCAGCTCATAGCAGCCGCTTGGTTGGCGGCATACCTTGAGGCAGGTTACGTAGTAGATCTTAATACCTTAGAGCTTTCTCAGACTCAAGCTCGCCATGCCCGCAAAGCACTCAAAAAAACAAGCAAATGATCACAATTATTGCTGGCAATCTCAGAGGAAAATCCATTAATTTACCTCCAGAAAGTATTACACGGCCAGTTAGTCAGAAGGTACGGGCGGCAATTTTTAACACGCTAGTAGACAGAATAGCTGGTGCGGTGGTACTTGATCTATATGCGGGTTCTGGGGCGATGTCTTTTGAATCTATTAGCAGAGGGGCACAATTGGTGGTTTGTGTAGACGGTAATACTAAGGTTGTTACTGTCATTAAACAAAATATCACTTTATTATCTGTCAAAGCGAGTGTTGAAGCAGTGAAACAGTCAGCCGAGAAATACCTGGTTTCACAGATCAAAGAACGTTTTGATATTATTTTTGCTGATCCACCTTATGCCAAGATAGATCTTGGTGTGCTTGCCCAGGCTATGGAGCTACTCAATAAAGACGGCATACTGGTGGTGAGTTGTTCTGATAGAACGAAATTGCCAGAAGTGCTTGGTAATGCTAAGATCTTGCAAACAAAAATCTATGGTGATACCCAAATAGCCTACTATAAAATTACAGACTAACACCTATGTTTTGAAAGCACTCTACTGAACAGCATCAAGAATGTGCATCAGTTTGTCGTTCGATAATTCTACTTGAAAAGTAAGGATTTTTTATCTGTTATAATATTATTAATCGCACCTTAAGAGGAAGGCAAACAATGCACAAGACTCAGGTTATTCAGACGGTACCTATGCCAACCACCGAACTCTCGCGAATAAGTGAGCAATATACGCTATGGGAAATTCGGTTTAAGGGCAGACATGATCCCTTGTATTTCGATCAGTTTGGCCGACGGCAAGACGGCTACTTGGTGGTGAATGAATATAGAGTAGAAATCGTAGAGGTTATTCCGGTTTTTTCTACGCACGATATCTTTATGTTTCATGGCTGGCTGGCGACAAGCCAAGAGGGGTTGGAATTTCGCACAGATCCAGATGGAAGTTGGTATATTCTCAATCAGCCAGATAAGCCGTATCGGCAATTTGGAGAAGCATGTACTCGTTACAATTCACGCGCTGCAGTGTGTATTACGCCAGATGGTCAGCTAGCTAAGCCAAGAAATGCATTTATCTGTGTAGACCACGACACTGCATTCGACCCAAATCATAAAAAAGGCTGCCACGAATGTAATATGAATAGAAAATACCCACCACAGTAGATCCGAAGTAATTCGGATTTTTTATTTTCGAAGTATAGGTCTATAATGAACTCCACTATGACTAGCAAAGATACTCTAATAATAAAAGGTGGCAAGGCACTTAATGGCACAATTGAAGTAAGGGGTGCAAAAAACGCTGTAACAAAAATAATGGTTGCAACACTACTAAGCGCCGAGCCATCTATTATTCATAATGTACCCGATATTGCTGACGTGCAGGTAGTGGGTGAGATGATTCGTTTGGTGGGTGGTAAAGTAGAACAATTAAGCGAAGGAGTCTTAAAAATAACACCTACTGATTTGCATCAAGCTGATACACTAGAGCTTCATAAAATTGCTGGTACAAGCCGGATACCAATATTATTTGCTGGGCCACTACTACATCGTCTTAAGGAGGCTAAGCTACCAACCCTTGGTGGCTGTGAGATTGGCCCTCGGCCAATTGATTTTCATTTGAGATCACTACAAACAATGGGAGCGACTATAAATGAAGACGAAAAAGCTATTACTATTACTGCAGATTCACTGCATGGTGCAAAAATTGAGCTTACTTACCCAAGTGTTGGTGCTACAGAACAAGTGCTTTTGACTTCTGTGCTTGCTAGTGGTGTGACCGAGCTACGTAATGCAGCCATAGAGCCCGAAATAATTGACCTGATATGTGTATTACAAAAAATGGGTGCAATAATTGATGTTGGTATAAATAGAGTCATTACAATTGTAGGAGTTGAAAAATTACAGGGGTTTGAACATAGTGTTTTAACTGACAGAATTGAAGTGGCGAGTTGGGCATGTGTAGCAGCTGCCACCAACGGCAAGATTATGGTAAAAGGTGCTCAACAAGAGCCTATGATGACGTTTCTCAATACCTTCCGAAAAGTTGGTGGCGAGTTTGGGATAACCAGTGAAGGTATAGAATTTTGGCGTGGACGACCTCTAACAGGTATAACTCTTGAGACCGATGTGCACCCTGGCTTTATGACCGACTGGCAACAGCCTTTTGTAGTATTAATTACTCAAGCCGAGGGCTTGTCGACAATTCACGAAACTGTCTATGAAGACCGCTTTGCCTTTACTGAAACACTGAATACGATGGGTGCTAAAATTCAACTGTACCAAGAGTGCTTGGGTGGTACGCATTGTCGGTTTGAAAATAGTAATCATCTGCACAGTGCAGTTATTTCTGGCCCTACTCAGTTAACTGGTAGTAATATTGTAGTGCCAGATTTGCGAGCTGGATTTAGCTATGTAGTAGCGGCTTTGGTTGCTAAAGGCAAGACGAGTATTTCTGGTATGAAAACTGTTGAGCGTGGTTATGAAAAGTTTGAGACCAAATTGCGCGCTATTGGCACTGAGATTATTTCTACATAATCTGGTATAATACGGTTTGCGCCGCGGTGGTGGAATTGGTAGACACGCCAGCCTTAGGAGCTGGTGAGGTAACACTCGTGGAGGTTCAAGTCCTCTCCGCGGTACCATAATAAAAAGCCCAGATTCTTCTGGGCTTTTTATTATTTTCTGAGTGGGGGGCTTGAAACCCAAAGGTTAGACCAGTTGTATTATATGCAACCCGAGCGCTGTCTTCTCCGCGGCTCTAGTAAAAAATCTTAAGTAGTAAGCTTGAGATTTTTTAGTTGACAAAATGTCTATTTGGTATTAATGTCTAGTGTAATGTACCTACCAATGAGGAGCTGATATGGGGACAAAGCTCAAAGTTGTAGCAGAAAAAGAGGAATTTTTGCTTGCAACCGGTGATGATGCCAAAAAAATTATGTCACTAGCGTGGCGCAGTAAGGCTATGTGTGAAAAGCGAGGTATTCCTGTACGATGGTTTTATGAATCAAGAACACGAGACAGTGTTCGCTCTGCTTGTGAAGACTGCACAGTTCGGCCTGAGTGTCTTGAAGAAGTTCTTATTCGTCATGAGCAGCATGGATTTTTTGCTGGTTACTCCGGCAATCAAAGAAAAGCCGTCTACAAAAGGTGGCTAGCTGCCCACATTCGACGCGGTAAGTTTCCACCAGGAAATCACAAGATTGGTTCATACCGGCCACAGCCAATTGATCGTAAAATTGCTCAATTGCTTTACAAAGCAGATCATCATGTAGTGAAGCCAGATGAGGGCTCCATGCTTCAATATCTCTTTGAAATGTTGGGGGATAAACCAGCTACTATAGGATCTCGCCTGACGGCTATGGAGAGACAAGGCTTGATTCAAAAGATCTGGGCAAGCAAGCGTCGTATTGAGGCAATTGAGCTCACCCAAGATGGACTCGAACGCATTGAAGCTGACCCCAGCTTCATTGAGGCTTAGCCGAAATTACTGCCCTGAGAAACTCTCAGGGCTTTTTCTATAGAAATTCTTTGAGATCTTTGCTACAATAACCAGATTATGATTACACACAAACTATCCAAAACTAGCAAAGCAGAGAATACTATTTTAATAAATGCTGATGAAGAGTTTATGAAACCTTATAAACAGTCAGTACTGAAGCGTCTCAAAAAAGATCTTAAAGTAGATGGTTTTCGACCCGGCAATGTACCCGATAAAATCGCAGAGCGTGAGCTGGGTGAAGCTCGTGTACAAGCCGAAGTTCTTGAAGAAGTTATTATGCACGCCTACTCACGAGCGGTACGTGAGCTCAAGCTTGATACAATTGCTGCCCCAAAAATATCTCTCAAGAAATTTGTTCCGTATACCGAATTAGAATTTGAAGCCGAAGCACCTATTATGCCAGACATTACTCTTGATCTAGCTAAGCTTTCTGTTAAAAAACCTACATTAAAAGTAGATGATAAAGAGATTACCGAGACTTTAGAAAACTTACGCAAACAATCAGCCGCCAAGAAAGATTCAAAAGCTGGCATCAAAAACGGTGATGAAGTTAAGTTTGATTTTAGCGGTGTTCGAGAAGGCAAGCCAGTAGAAGGTGCTGCTGCTACGGGTCACGTAATGACAATTGGAGAAGGAAGTTTTATTCCGGGTTTTGAAGACAATATGCTCGGGCTTAAAACTAAAGAAACCAAAACCTTTACAGTTACCTTTCCAAAAGAGTACCATGCCGAAGACTTAGCTGGTAAAGATGTGGAATTTACTATTACTATTCATACTATCTCATCAGTTGATCTACCAAAATTTGATGATGCTTGGGCAAAAACCGTTGGCCCAGTACAAACTCTTGCTGAGCTCAAAACTGAAGTCAAGAATAGTCTTCTGCAAAATAAACAAACTGAAGCTAATAAAGAGATTGAGAATAAAGTTTTAGAAGCAGCTATTGCTCAAGCTAAGTTTGATGCGCCAGTAAGTTTGATAGAAGAACAGGTAAGCAAACTACGTTCAGAGACAGAAGAAAATCTCAAAAATAGTGGCCTAGACTTAGAAAAATATTTGCAATTGCAGGGTCAAAAGCCTGAGGCTTTTGAAGCCCAACTAAAAGTAGAAGCAGAAAAACGTATTAAATTAGGGTTAGTATTGCGTAGTGTCATCGAAACTCAAAAGATTACAGTCAGTGAGCCCGAAATAGACGCCGAACTCGAACATATGCGTACACATTATACTGACCCAAAGCTTCAAGAAGAGCTTACTCACAATCACTTTAGAGACGATTTGCGTAATCATCTTCTAACAACCAAGGCTATTAAGGTACTGACTGACGCAGCAGTTAAGTAGTAAATCTCAAGCCCCTCGACCACTAGTATGCTAAAATACATACTATGAACAACAATGACTTCTCAAACACAATTTTAGTACCCACAGTGATAGAAAAAACTGCCGGAGGTGAGCGGGCATATGATATTTACTCGCGGCTTTTAAAAGAACGTATTATTTTTTTAGGAACCGAAATAAACGATACTGTGGCCAATCTCGTCATCGCACAATTATTGTTTTTGCAAAGTGAAGACCCAAGCTCTGATATTAGTTTATACATCAATAGCCCTGGTGGGAGCGTGACAGCAGGGCTTGCGGTATATGACACCATGCAGCATATTAGCCCAGATGTCAGTACAATTTGTGTTGGTATGGCGGCCAGTATGGGTGCCTTCTTACTCGCTTGTGGTCAGCCAGGTAAACGATTTGCATTGCCAAATAGTCGGGTAATGATTCATCAACCTAGTGGCGGGTTTCAGGGTACGGCTGCAGATATTGAGATAACTGCAAATGAAATTATTAAAATTCGTCATAAACTAAATGAGATACTAGCAGTGAAAACAAAACAAAAATTGAAAAAATTCGTTCAGACAGTGATCGAGATTTTTGGCTGTCTGCACTCGAAGCAAAAAGCTATGGGCTTGTTGACGAAGTTGTTGAAAAGAAGCCAACTAAAGCCAAGAAGTAGAAACGTAATTTATGTATTCTTCTGTACTGCGTAACACGAACTTCTTGAAGATATGGATGGCTCAGCTCACTAGTCAGTTGGCTGCTAACCTACTGAACTTCGCTCTTATTATTAAAGTTTTTGATTTGGCAGCTAATACTCGCTATGCCAACATTGCTGTAAGCTTGCTAATACTGGCTTTTGGTATCCCTTCGGTCATATTTGCAGTTCTGGCTGGTGCTTACGTAGACCACTGGGATAGAAAAAAAGTTTTGGTTGTAACAAATGTAGTGCGAGCCGTGTTAGTATTATTTTTCTTATTTGTTGGTAGTAATCTACTATGGGTGTATTTGTTAGTGTTTGTGATCTCGGTTTTCTCTCAGTTCTTTACTCCTGCAGAAGGTGCAGCCCTGCCAAAGCTTGTTGATAAATCAGATTTTTTAAGTGCAAATTCATTATTTCTCTTTACTTTGTATTCCTCATTTATTCTTGGGTATAGTTTGGCGGGCCCTATAGTAGCTGCTTGGGGTCAAAACGCTGTGTATTATGTTACTGCTGTGGCTTTTGCGACAGCGGCGGTATTATGTATGCGATTACCAAGTCTTCGTACTGAAAAAGTAGATAAGAAGATTGGTGAGATAAACAAAGAAGTATTTTCAACCATTAGAGCGAGTTTTAAACAAATTATTACTGATCCAAAGCTAGTATTTCCGATTGCTAATCTTACAATTGGCCAAGCCTTACTTGGTGTGTTGGCTGTTTTGGCACCAGGTATTGCCTTGCTTGTATTTAATCAAAGCCTTGCGAGTGTTAGTATTAAGCTAATTGTTCCGGCTGCTGTCGGTATGGTAATTGGTGCAATTTTAGTTGGGCAGTTCTTTAAAAAAGTGAGTAAAACCAAACTTATAGATATTGGTATTATTATTGCTGCAGTGATGCTTATTAGCTTGAGTTTTGTACCTGTTTTGAGCTCATTACGGTTTTTTGGAATGATTGTAGCAATGATTGCATTAACTCTTGGGGTGGCAAATGGGCTGGTGAGTGTTTCGGCGCAAACTTTACTACAGCTTAATTCAACTGATGAAGCTCGAGGTAAAATCTTTGGTACTCTTAATATGATGATGAATCTCGCAGCCGTCCTACCGGTTTTGTTGGCTGGTATAACGGCTGACTTAGTTAACCCCTTAAAGGTATTGACTGGTGCTGGTGTACTTGTAGGTGTATACGGAATATACCAACACAAAACGTTTACAAAGTTACGCCTAAAAAGTACTTGACAGTTACTAAGTTTATCAGATACAATAGTGATATTAAGAGGACGCTTAGACTCTTGAAACCGGTTTAAATACCCAAAAATGCTTGGGTTACCGGTTTTTTGTCAGTTTAGAAAAAGCCTCCTAAAAAGCAGCACACCAATTTAATAGGAGAGCATGGGAAATATGGCCAATACCCCCTCAAATAAGCGAGTTTTTTTACACCAAAATAAAGAACTACTAGATCTACCGAATCTTATCAAAATTCAAACAGACGCGTATAATTGGTTTATCGATGAAGGCCTCAAAGAACTTCTTGCTGAAGTATCGCCTATTGAAGATTTCACAGGTAAAAAGTATGCCCTTAGCTTCAAAGACTACCACTTTGAAGAGCCAAAATTAGCCGAAGCACAAAGCAAAGAAAAAAACTTGAGCTATGAAGCATCATTAAAAGTTGCTGCTGAACTTCTCAATAAAGAAACTGGTGAAGTAAAGACCCAAGAAATATTTCTAGGAGACTACCCGATCATGACTGACCGTGGTACTTTTGTTATTAATGGTGTTGAGCGTGTTGTTGTTAGTCAGCTAGTGCGAAGCCCGGGTGTATTTTTTACCCGTGAATCAAACGCAAATTACTTTGGTGCCAAAATTATTCCAAGTCGTGGTGCTTGGTTAGAAATTGAAACTGGCCAAAACGGCGTTATGAGTGTAAAAATTGATCGTAAACGTAAGATTCCTGTAACTGCACTATTGCGTGCTTTTGGTTACGGAAGTGACAAAGATTTAAAAGAACTATTTGCCAGCGTCGATACTGGAGAAGTTAAATTTATTGATGAAACAATTGCGAAAGACCCAAGCAGCTCAACTGCTGAGGCTCTAATGGAAGTATATCGTCGTATTCGCCCAGGCGATCTTGCTACTGTAGAAAACTCTAAAACCTTGATTGAAGGTATGTTTTTTGATTATAAACGCTATGACTTCTCAAAAGTTGGACGCTATAAAGTTAATAAACGTCTTGGTTTGACCGTTAAGAATACTCCAGAAAATCGCATTCTTCGTCGCGAAGACTTTGTGGCTATTGTGAGTGAGGTTATTCGCATGAGTAATTCTGATCTACCTACTGAAGACATTGATCATCTTGGCAACCGTCGTCTTAAGATGGTTGGTGAGCTTATGCAACAACGTTTTAGAGTTGGTATTTTGCGAATGGAAAGAATTGTTAAAGACCGAATGAGCCTAGCCGACCCAGAAACTATTATGCCCGCTCAACTTATCAACGTGCGACCGATTGTCGCCTCGGTAAAGGAATTCTTTGCTTCTCACCAATTGAGTCAGTTTATGGATCAAATTAATCCGCTAGCCGAGATTGTTCACAAACGACGCTTGAATGCTATGGGCCCTGGTGGACTCAATAGAGAACGCGCTGGCTTTGAAGTGCGTGATGTTCACAGAACTCACTACGGACGTATTTGCCCAATTGAAACTCCAGAAGGTCCAAACATTGGTCTTGTAAGCACACTTGCTACCTTTGCACGTATAAATGAATATGGATTTTTAGAAAGTCCTTATATAAAAGTAATCAATAGAGTTGCGCCAGAAAAATCAGTTGGTGAAATTGCTAGTCAGCTAGTGAAAGATAGTAAGGGCCAAGCAATTGTTAAGCCAGGCGATAAAATTTCTGCTGCTCAGTCTAAAAAATTAAAATCAGCTGGTCTAGAAGAAGTACCGGTAAAAGCTCGTGTGACTTCAGAGGTTGTTTATCTTGATGCTTCTGATGAAGAAAAAGCCGTTATTGCTCAGGCCAATACGCTTGCCGATACAAATGGCTACTTTATTGACCCACGTGTTGCAGTGCGAGGAGTTGGTGGTGAAGCTGATGAAGAAACAGCAGATAACGTGCAGTATATGGATGTTGCTAGTAAACAGACCGTCGGTGTTTCAGCCAGTTTAATTCCATTTCTTGAGCATGATGATGCCAAGCGTGCATTGATGGGTGCCAACATGCAACGCCAAGCTGTCGCATTGGTTCGTCCTGACTCTCCAGTTGTTGGAACAGGTATTGAAGATACTGTTGCAGTTGACTCTGGTCAAGTAATTCTTGCTGCCGATGATGGTGAAGTTATCTCATCTACTGCAGAAGCAATTACTGTTAAATACAATAAATTTGGCACTAAAACTTATGAGCTAGCAAACTTTGTGCGCTCAAATCAAGGTAGTTGTATTCACCAAAAAGCCTTAGCTCACTCTGGTGAAAAAATTAAAAAAGGTGATGTATTAGCAGATGGTATGAGTACTCAAGCAGGCGAATTGGCACTTGGTCAAAACGTGGTTGTGGCCTTTATGCCTTTTGATGGTCTTAACTTTGAAGATGCGATTGTACTTTCACAACGTTTAGTACAAGACGATCGTTATACTAGTGTGCATATCGAAACTCACCAAATTGACGTCCGTGATACCAAGCTAGGTCCTGAAGTTGTTACTCGCGATATTCCGAACGTTTCAGAAGAGAGCTTGAAAGATCTTGATGAAGAAGGTGTTGTACGAGTTGGTGCTGAAGTTGGTGCAGGAGATATATTGGTAGGTAAGATTACCCCAAAAGGCGAAACAGAGCTTTCTAGTGAAGAAAGACTACTTAGAGCAATATTTGGTGAAAAGGCGCGTGATGTAAAAGACACAAGTCTTAGAGTTCCTAACGGTGCTATGGGTAAAGTGGTAGATGTAAAAATTCTCAGCCGTGAAAATGGCGATGATTTGCCTGCCGGTGTTTCATTGCAAATTTATGTAGAAGTTGCAGAACTTCGTAAGATTCAAGTGGGTGACAAAATGGCTGGTCGACATGGTGATAAAGGTGTAATCTCAAAGATTGTACCAATTGAAGATATGCCTCATCTTGAAGATGGCACACCTGTAGATGTTATTCTTAACACACTTGGTGTTGGTTCACGTATGAACTTAGGTCAGATTCTAGAAACTCATCTTGGATGGGCAGCTCAAACCCTTGGCTACAAAATTGCTAGCCCGGTATTTGATGGTGTAACTGTTGATGAAATCAAAGCAGAGCTCAAAAAAGCTGGTTTACCAGAAGACGGTAAAGCGCAATTGTACTCAGGCTACACAGGCGAGCCACTTACTTATAAAACGACAGTCGGTGTAAAATACTTACTAAAACTACAACATATGGTAGACGATAAAATTCACGCTCGTTCAACTGGCCCGTATGCTATGGTTACTCAGCAACCACTTGGCGGTAAGGCTCAAATGGGGGGTCAACGATTTGGTGAGATGGAAGTATGGGCTCTTGAAGCTTATGGCGCCGCTCATACCTTACAAGAAATCTTAACTATCAAATCAGATGATGTAATAGGTCGATCTAAGGCTTATGAATCAATCATTAAGGGTGAAGATATTAAGGGGCCACGCGTACCAGAGTCTTTCAATGTGTTGGTAAAAGAATTGCAAAGTCTTTCACTTTCAGTTGATCTAGAGCGTAGTGAGTCAGCTACCGTAGTTGATGCAGAAGATATTATAGCGAACGCGACAGAAGAAGAAGCGGCAGATCTAGGGAACAATGTGTTATTAGAAGGCAGCGAAATGCCAGAAGGCGAAGCTATAGTAAATATGGCTGATGACAAGTCAAAAGATGACTTTGCAGTACTGGCCGAGGCTGAATTACAAGATGAAATTGAATCGGAAGAGGTATAGAGATGAATAACGATATGCAAATGCACGAACAACAAATAATCGATTTTGATGGTATTAAGCTTTCAGTCGCTAGCCCCGAGCACATCCTAGAATGGTCTCATGGTCACGTTACAAAGCCAGAAACTATCAACTATCGAACTCAAAAACCAGAAAAAGATGGTTTATTCTGTGAAAAAATATTCGGCCCAACCAAAGATTGGCAATGTTACTGTGGTAAATACAAAGGTATTCGCTACAAAGGCATAGAATGTGATAAATGTGGAGTTCTTGTAACTCGCAGTATTGTTCGTCGTGAACGAATGGCCCATATTGAGTTATGTGTTCCTGTGGCTCACATTTGGTTTTTACGGGGTACACCCAGTCCAATTAGCTTGATTCTCAATATTGGTATTCGTGATCTAGAACGAGTAGTATATTTTGCAAACTTTGTAGTAACTGATGTCAACGAAGAGGCTAAGGTCGCCGCCCTAGAAGATCTCAAAAGAGATTATGAAAGTAAGCACAAAGATTTACTAAATAAACATGATCTTAAAGATAGTAAGGGTGAAATTTTCTCAGAAGAAGCCAAAAAAGACTTGTCTGATCTTGAACTAAATTATACAACTGCAAAAACTGATCTTACAAATCTTGCTAAGAGCCAACTTTTACCAGAGGGTCGCTACCGAGAGCTCAATATGAAATTTGGTCAGGTATTTAAGGCCAGTATTGGTGCCGAAGCCCTACAATTGCTTCTTGAAGAAGTAGACCTCGAAAAACTCACCAATGATTTACGTAAAGAAGGTGAAGAATCTGTTGGACAAAAGAAAATTAAAGCCCTAAAGCGCCTGAAGCTTGTAGAAGGAATGTTGCAAGCGGGTATTCAGCCAGCCTGGATGATTACTACTAATCTTGCTGTAATTCCACCAGATCTACGCCCAATGGTACAGCTTGATGGTGGCCGTTTTGCCGCCTCAGATCTTAATGATCTATATCGTCGTGTTATCAACCGTAACAACCGTCTGAAAAAACTCTTTGCTCTTGAAGCTCCTGAAGTAATTTGCCGTAATGAAAAACGTATGTTGCAAGAAGCTGTTGATGCATTGATTGATAATAATGCTCGTCGTGACAGAGCTGTTTCAGCTGCTGGTAGTCGTAAGAAACTCAAAAGTCTTACAGATTTACTAAAAGGTAAACAAGGTCGATTCCGACAAAACTTACTCGGTAAACGCGTTGATTACTCTGGACGTTCAGTGATTGTGATTGGTCCACATCTTAAACTTGATCAATGTGGTCTCCCAAAAATGATGGCATTAGAGCTCTTCAAGCCATTTGTTATTGGTAAGCTGATAGAAAAAGGCCTCGCTCACAATGTCAAATCAGCTTCGCGTATGATTGAACGTGCTCGCACTGAAGTATGGGATACTCTCGATGAGGTAATCGCTGGCAAACACGTACTTCTTAACCGTGCGCCTACTTTGCACCGCTTAGGTATTCAAGCTTTCAAGCCAGTTCTTATTGAAGGTAAAGCCATTCAGTTACACCCAATGGTATGTACTGCCTTTAATGCCGACTTTGATGGTGATCAAATGGCCGTTCATGTACCACTTTCTGAGGCTGCTCAAGCTGAAGCACGTGATATTATGTTATCAAAACACAACTTGCTTAAACCAAGTAGTGGCGAGCCAGTTGTAAAACCAAGTCAAGATGTTGTGCTCGGATGTTTCTTCTTAACAAGCACTAAACCAGGTTTGCTTGGTGAAGGTAAAGCTTTTAGTGATATTGATGAAGCAATTATGGCTTATCAGGCAGGTGTTGTTGATCTTCGTGCCACAGTAAAAGTCTTATTGAAGGGACTGATTGTAGAAACTACTCCTGGTAGATTAATATTTAACGAAATTCTACCCGAAGAAACTGATTTTGTGAACGAAACACTTAATAAGTCTGCATTACAAAAAATAATGGCTGAAGTATTTACACGTTTTGGTCAAGAAGTAACTGCAGATCTAGTAGATGATATGAAAGACCTCGGATTCAAATATGCAACAGTTTCGGGTATCTCAATTGGTATGGACGACCTTGTGGTTCCAAAAGAACGCGAACAGCTCATTCAAGATGGTGAAACTAAAGCCCTCGAGTATGTGAAGCAGTACGAACAGGGTTTAATTACTAACGAAGAACGCAAAACACGTGCCATTGATGTTTGGAAGAATGTTGGTGCTGAAGTAGAGTCTCGCTTAGAAGAAACCCTCGCTAACTCAGACTCAACCCTAAATGATGATTTGCAGTCGGGTGCTCGTGCTAGTCTTGGGCAGATCAATAAAATGAGTGGAATGCTCGGGCTCATGCTTAGCCCAACAGGACGTGTTATTGAGCTACCCGTTCGCTCAAACTATAAGGATGGCCTTGGTGTACTCGAATACTTTATCTCAACTCACGGTGCTCGTAAGGGACTAACAGATACGGCTCTGAGAACTTCAGAATCTGGTTATCTTACCCGTCGCTTAGTAGATGTAGCTCAAGATATCGTAATGTCTGAAAACGATTGTGGCGATAAAGAAGGCTATGTAATGAGCCGAAGTGAAGCAATTGCAGTTGGAGAAGAAGGCCTGGCTGCCTGGATTGTTGGCCGAACCAGTTTAGAAAAAATTATGCATCCAAAAACATCTGTAGTGATTGTTAAAAAAGGCCAACTCATTACTGATGAAGCAGCTAAGATAATTGATGAGTTAGAATTAGAAACTGTTCTAATCCGCTCAATATTCAAATGTAAAAGCTCGTGGGGCTTATGTCAGAAATGTTACGGCATTGATCTCGCCACAGGTAAACCTGTACGACTTGGAGAAGCCGTTGGTATTATGGCAGCCCAAAGTATTGGTGAGCCAGGTACACAGCTAACTATGAATACTAAGCATGCAACTGGTATTGGTGGTGACATTACACAGGGTCTACCCCGTGTTGAAGAGATTTTTGAAGCACGCGCGCCAAAAGGTCAGGCTATACTGTCTGAAATAGACGGTGTTATTAAGATTACTAAGAAAGACTCAAAGCTGATTGTGAGTGTAGTACCAGCAGATCAAAAAGTGACTACTTATGAGCTAAAAGGCATGAAGCCAAACGTCAAATCTGGTGTACAAGTAACGCGTTCGCAGGTGCTTGCTAAGTCTGCTGATGGCAAAAAAACCATCAAGGCTGGCGGAATTGGAACAGTTGAAGTGAAAGACGAGCAGATTGTTCTTACACACGACAGTGGTAATTCTCATGAGTACACTATTTCTGAATACACAACTGTAGAAGTACAAAATGGTGATCTAGTGACTGTTGGTCAAAGGCTCACAGAAGGCTCAGTGAACTTGCAAGATATGTTACGCTTGCAAGGCGAAGAAGCCGTACAGCGTTATATTATAGACGAAGTACAGGCTATCTACCTGAGCCAGGGTCAGACTATTGCTGCTAAGCACATTGAAGTAATGATTCGCCAGATGTTCTCTCGTGTACGTATTGATGAGCCAAATGACACTGAGTTTATATCTGGAGATATTGTATCTCGTGCTGTACTAGCTGAAGAAAATGGTCTTGCAAAAGAAGCTAAAGCTAAGCCGGCTACGTATGAGAAGCTACTGATGCCAATCACCAAGATTTCTACAAGCTCAGATAGCTGGCTTTCTGCAGCATCATTCCAAGAGACTACTAAGGTATTGATTGGAGCTGCCATGCGCGGTAAGCTTGATAAATTACGTGGTCTTAAAGAAAATGTCATCATTGGTCGCTTGATTCCTGTTGGAACTGGCTTTCGTGATGACGAAGAGGCTTGACCCAGATAAGCTAATCTGATAGAATACTGAAGATATGCCAACTATAAACCAATTAATTCGCAAACCCCGTACCAGTAAAGGTAAAAAGAACAAAGCCCCGGCTTTAGCTCGAAGCTTTAACGCACTCAAAGTGCAGACAAGCAGCCTGAACTCACCACTTAAGCGTGGAGTATGTACAAAGGTGTTTACTCAAACCCCTAAGAAACCAAACTCTGCCTTGCGTAAGGTGGCTCGTGTGCGTCTAACTAACGGAATGGAAGTAACTGCCTACATTGGCGGCGAAGGCCATAACTTGCAAGAACACTCAGTTGTATTGATTCGTGGCGGACGTGTAAAAGATTTACCGGGTGTACGTTATCACGTTGTACGAGGTGCTCTTGATACTGCTGGTGTTTCTGGGCGCAAACAAGGCCGTAGTAAGTATGGTACTAAGCGAGAAGCTAAGAAAGATTAGATATGCCAAGAAAAGTTACTAAATCACTCAAAAGAACTATTGCCCCAGACCGTGTTTACAATAGCGTACTTGTTTCTAAGACTATCAATAAAGTCATGTTTGATGGCAAGAAGCACATTGCTGAAAAACTTGTTTATTCAGCAATTGAGCAAGCTGCTGCCAAAACCAAATCAGAACCAATTGAAGTACTAGAAGGTGCTATCAAGAATGTTAGCCCAACTGTTATGGTAAAGAGCAAACGAATTGGTGGTGCAAACTATCAAGTTCCTATGGAAGTTAAGGGAGATCGTAAGGTTCACTACGCACTTGTGTGGATACTTGATAGTGCTAGTAATAAAAAAGGTCAGAGTTTTGATAAGAAGCTTGCCAATGAGCTAGCAAATGCTTTTGGTAACGAAGGTGATGCTATGAAGAAGAAGCAAGACGCTCATCAAATGGCCGAAGCCAACAAAGCTTTTGCTCACTTTGCCCGATATTAGTATAATTTTGAACTCAAAAAAAACCACCAGAAATGGTGGTTTTTTGGTACACTAGAAGCTATGAATGAGCCACTACCAGATTCTCAAGATACTTCTGTAGAATTAAGGATTAACCAGACTGAAGAACTAGCTAGTATTCACCAGATGCTAGCAGATCTTGAAGACTGGGCCAAACAGCTTGCTATAGAAAGTAGAGAAGCAGAAGACTTACATGAAAAGATGTATTACTCTCGGTTACCCGAGGCATTGTTTCATGCTACTACTCAAGCTAATGCAAAGCGTATTATGCTTGAGGGTTTACAGCCTCATCAGTTAGAGTATGAGCCCGAGAGTGTGGTTAGCTTGAGTGGTACAATTGATTTTGCTAGATTTTGTGCAAGTGTTACACAAGATACAGACGATTTAGTAATTTTAGAAATTACTACCCAGGGACTCAATCGTGAACAAGCCAAAAGTTTTTTACAATTACCAAATAAAATCAAACCCGGTGAGCCACTACACGAAGTGCATTATTTGGAGCCAATTAGCTCAGATTATATTTATGAATTGACTGTAGAACAAATACAAAAAATAGAAGCCAAAAAAAGTAAAAACCCGATCATTTCTGATCGGGTTACTCATATTTAATAACTAATAATTTTTGTTCGTGGAAATTTTGACTCTCCTCGACTGGTGATCCATGTAGTCGCCAGACTGAAGCTAACAAGCCAATAGTTGTGGCGCTTAGTTCGGCAATAGCCTGACGGCCCTCAGGACTCTCCAGACTTAGTAGCTCAGCTCGGTGCAAAAACTTGGTGAGTTTTGTTGGCCAATAGCTCTCAACAGCGAAGCCCTCATGGGTATGAGTGTCATTTTGAGAAAGCGGAAAGCGGTGCAAAATTATTGGTTGTTGGTTAATAACCCAAGTTATCGAGCGTACGATATCAATTGCTCCTGGCGTATCAAGCGATATGCCGGCAAGTCGCATGGCTCGCCAAACAGCAGCTTGAATTTGGCATATATTTTTAGGCATAATCTGGCCTTTTTGGTGGCTTACTTGTTCGAGCTAATGTCTTATTCTTGTACTCAGAATAATATGTTACTTCAGTTGTCCCACCGAGCCAGCCTGGTAAAGAGTAGGCCAGTGCCTCTGTTTCTACGATCTGTCGATTATCTGACTGACTAGTCCATTCAGCCTCAATTACTACTAAGCCCAGATGACGACCGGCATATACATCGAGCTCTAGCTTAGGTTGCTCGCACTGCAAGCAGTAACGAGTTTTTTGCAAAGAATGAGGTGTACATCTAGAGAGTATCTTAGCTAACCATTTGGGAATTTGATGTTCCCATTCACGTCGGCTCAGCT
>JACDEK010000009.1:0-2047 GCA_013816445.1 Candidatus Saccharimonadota bacterium | reverse complement strand
GTAATATATTCCTTGGTTTGAGTAATCCTCACCCTCAACTCGAACGGCTTGGTTAGTAGGTAAGCCTGATGAATTTCGCTTTTACTCTCAGACTGACAGCGGCTTAATAGTGGCATATTGAGAAGAACCCATTTGCGTTCTATTTCGTAATTCATCATGACACCTTTTCTAGGGCCGAGCTGATAATGCTCTCAACAATAGAGCCAACTTCTTCTAAAGAGCGCCCTAGGTTACAAACCATTTGGTAATTGGAGTGCTCCGACCAAGCTTGGGTGATTTTGTTGTGTAAGCCAGCCGCCTCTTCTGGTGTCTCGTAACGCTCGGCATTGATCGCATTACTAAAAAGCTCGGGATAGTGAATGGCTAGAGTCTCGAGCACTATTACGCCATGGTAACGGCTAAGCGCGCTAGTTTTGGTCAAGTGGTTTACGCGTGTGGTGGTAAGAATCTCCCACCCAACTTCACCTTTAGGGTGATAGGCTGGCATATCAACAATACCCCGATCAGTTACGATTAGTTTTTTACCATGCTCGCAAGCGTGTTGTTGAGCGATATGCTCTAGCTCGATTATCCTTTTTAAAATTGAATCTTGTAGATAATGCAACCACTCGTAGTGAATAGATTGTTTTATCTCTTTACAGTCACTAAAGTACGGTAGAATATCTGGCTTCGGTACGATATTCTCAGCCAGTACTTGAGAAGCTGCCTCTGGAACAAATTCAACTTTGTCGCTCAAATTTTCTCGCAGTATATCTATTACGCTCGTTTTTCCTGCACACGATGATCCGGTAATTACGATCATAGGAATTGGCAGGGTAGCGGTTACTACAGTGCCCATGGTGACCCCTTAGGTTGTGAAGGTACATATCCACAATATATTTGAGTCAAAAAAATATCTAGTCTAGGTTTTTTTACTCAAAATACTTTGACTAGTTCAAATTTGACTCAATTAATCTGTGGATATATCATTAAAGTAATGACACACGTTATTCAAAAAGAAATTTTAGCTAGCCTCATTACTCACAAGTATTTGCGCTTTAGTAAGCTCAAACCCAAAAATATTGAGAGTAATCATTTTATGTATCATCTCAAATCTCTGATGCGTGAGGGTTTGGTAGTAAAAAACGAAGAGGGGCTGTATTTGCTAAGTAGTGAAGGTAAACAAATGGCAGATAATCTTAGCTTAGAGACCTACAAACCCCGCAAGCAGCCCAATATCGTTACACTCATTACCTGTCAGAATGAAAAAGGGCAGTGGTTGGTATACAAACGGGCCCGTCAGCCATTACTTGATCAGGTTGGTTTTGTGTATGGCAAGTTGCACCTTGGTGAGACAATTGCAGAAGCTGCTCATAGAGAGCTCAAAGAAAAAACTGGCTTGCAGTGTGAACTTAGCCATACAGGCGATGGCTATATTACTATTTATGAGGGGAGTGAACCAGTTAGTCAGATATTGTTTCATTTGTTTTATGGTAAAAACCCCTATGGTGAGATTGTGGATAGTAAAAAACCCGGTCAGGCCTTTTGGGCTTGGCAAGAAGAGTTTGACCACGAACCATTTATGGCCTCAATGCCCGAGCTGGCTCAGCTAGCTAAAGAGAGTAAAGAGCGTTTTTTTGTAGAACTTGTGTATAAATAATCCAAAATAATCACTCTTGAGTATATTATAAATTTGTCGTATACTAATGGGTGAAGAAAAGCCGTAGGGCTATTTTTAATGTCTACAGTTTTTATACGAAAAATAACGAAAGGAAATGAAGTAACTCAAATGGCTCGAGATTATAGTTTAGAAGACACCCGTAATATTGGTATTATTGCTCACATTGATGCAGGTAAAACAACTGTTACAGAGGCTGTTTTGTATCGTACTGGTAAAGTTCATAAGATAGGTGAGGTTCATCAGGGCGAAGCCACTATGGACTGGATGGAACAAGAACGTGAAAGAGGCATTACTATTACTAGTGCTGCCACCACATGTTTCTGGAACAAAAAACGCATTAATATTATTGACACTCCGGGCCATATCGACTTTACCGTAGAAGTAGAG
>JACDEK010000008.1 GCA_013816445.1 Candidatus Saccharimonadota bacterium | reverse complement strand
AGGATCACTCTTCCAGTTATAGGTAACGCCCTGAATTTGTTTAATAATGTCTAGGCCATTAGCAACATTAAGAATATTGGTCTTTAATGTTTCGTCTGAGCTACAACTCCAGCCTGTACCAGTGACGACGGTACATTGGGTGCCGCCGGAGCCATTAAATTTAGCTACGTTGGTGGTTGATGTGTTGGTAGTAGTTAATCTATGTGTAATTGTAGAAGTCCCAATTCCAAATGAACCATTTTGATCAACAACACTTTGAGTTGTTCCATTAAATGACTGCCACTGCTGTAATTTACCGGAAGAAAATGCAGCTCCTTGTAATACAAGGGCGGTATTAGCACCACTTACATTGATCTGTGCAATAGCAGTATTATCGGTCGTCTCCCAACCAAAAGCGTTACTATGATTTATCATGAGTCTTGAGTTGGTACCAAAAATCTTTGGGTCGCCACCAAAAGAAGCTGATCCATCAAAAACATTTTTACTAGATGTCCCTCTAGAGTAGATATTAAAGCTGTCTCCAGTACCAACCCCACTCTCATCAGCTATATACAAACCATGTACGTTAGTTATCGAGCCAGTTCCATTATTTACTACTCGCTGAATATCAACAACTGAAGCATTTGTAATATTACCACTACTATTATTAGTTATACCGGAGGTAACACCATTGGCGTTATTAATTGTGCCAGATCCGCTAATAGCAAAAATAGAACCATTCGTAACGCTAGCGCTTAATCCATTTGCTATCACTACTGTGCCCGCACCAGAATTCTCTAATAAACCTCCTGCCCCGTAGCCAACGCCTATCGTACCGCTATCATTATTTTTTAAGTAACCGAATGTGCCGGCTGCAGCACCAATTGTTCCGCTAGAATTATTATATGCATAGCCGAGAACTCCAGCCATTATATTGATATCACCTGTTCCTTCGTGAACAGCCAGCCCAGTTTCGCCTGCGAGACCATGATAATTCTGTGGATTACCACTCATAATCTCACCGGCATGATATCCACCAGTAAAAAACTGACTTGTTGCTGATTCGCCAAGATTAACAAAGTACTCTGACGAAGCACCTGAGTAGTAATTGTATCCCGGGGTCAAAGAAGTTACTACTTCTTGAGTTCCATTCACTCGAATAATTGGGGTGCCCGTAAGTGGTGTAAGAATACTTGGATTATCTATAGCCGATACGTTGCCAGTTGCAGTATGACCAGTAAAATGAGCTGTGCCATTTACATCAAGAGTAGTGACAGGAGTAGGATTATTGACACCCAACTGACCGTTGGCAGTCACATTCACCATTGAGTATCCTGATGAGTTTTGTAATTGAAGCAAATCAACTACTTGGTTTGCAGCGCCACGAATTGTTCCACCGACAACATATGGGCTACTTGGTTGGATTACAAATTCTTTGGCAGCCTGTAATAAAGTTGAGTTACAAATAACTTGAGCGTTACAGCCAGCAGTATAATAGTTCGAAAAGTAATCAGATGCCGTATTAGTACTTATTGCATTCCCATCTGACGTTATACTACCTGTCACATGCAAATCACCAAGTATATCAGCTCTACCATTAACAGTTAGACTACCCACAGCTGTAGCTGCATTACGTTGTAAAAAATCGGCTGTATTAACTCTTTCGATGGTATATACTTTCTTTACTTCTTGTGTACGGTGCCAAAGAATATACACAATAACACACAAAATCACAGCAACAAAAGACAAAACATAAACCAACCACTTCAAACCAGAATTTGAATTATATACTACTTTTTGAATGGAATCATCGGGCATTTATTGTACTCTCCTCAAAACCTTAAAACTTATGCTTATTATACCAAAATACACCTAGAAAGCAAGGGAGTTACAAAACTCGGTTAGGGCAAAAGTGGTGCAGATGAAGTACTAGCCGGCTCAAGCTTTTGCAGGCGTGTATTAAGCTGTTGTACTTGGTTTTTTAGATCTACAATATCTGAATCATGCTGATCAACTCGCTTTGTTAAAGCCAAGAGTTCTTGTGAGACTGTGTCTACTTTGGTTCCATTTGCAATAAGTTGTTTATTAGTATCATCAATACGCCCATTTTGTTGCTGCAAGGCAGTTACAATGTACGGAATCATACCTTCTTTATTAAGATTTAAATAACCATTTACATCTTTGCCGACTAGTTCTGGTAAAACTTTTTGCACTTCTTGGGCAATAAACCCTGTAATTGGGCTTGTGGTAGAGTTTGACTTAAAGTTATAGGTAACGCCCCTCAATTGCATAATTGCATCAAGCCCACCATTAAGGCCGGCAATATTTGTCTTGAGTCGTTCGTCTGAAGTACAGTTCCAGCCACCCGGGCCTGATGTATCTACAATACACGTCTGGGTTGTGCCCGTAAAAGCCGCAGTTTGGTTTGTAGAAGTATCAGAAACATGAAATTTATAGAGTGGGTTTTCAGTATTCACACCAACATTACCGCCAAAAAACCCAATTACATTTGCGTGGCTCATTGTTACCGGTGAAGTATCATCTACATTCACACCAAATGTATTATCAGCCGCACTATCTAGGGTTATATTTTGGCCGATAGCGAACGACTTACTACCATCTACCTGTACCCCAACACCTATACCTAGGGAGTTAGTACCACTAATACCACTATTCTTACCAATTAAAGCTGCAAACCCCGTACCGCTTACAGTATTGTTCTCACCCATTACAATTACGTCTGGCGCCGTAACATTATTTGTATTGCCCACCACAAACATATTCAGCTGAGTAGCATCCAGACCCACAACATTATCTTTACCAATGACAGTTGAATTACTTGCTTTTAGATCGTTACAGGTACCTACGTTAAAATCATAGTTACCAGTAGTTTTAGTAAAACAAGTGGTGCCACCAAAAAAACCTAACTGTCCGAGTCCTAAGTTGATAGAATTATTACCCAATAACTGGTTAAGGCCACCAATTGCTACATTGGCCTGACCAGAAACCACATTGAATGCACCGAGTATCGAGTTAAAACTACCTTCGGCATCATTATCTGCACCTATAGCCGTAGAGAGGGTACCATTTGCAATTGTGTTATAGCCTATAGCCATTGAGCCTATGCCTATGTTGGCATCGTCCCATCCAGTACCTGCGGCGTAATTACCGCCGCCATACGGACTAAAGTCGAGTGGTTGGTTATCGATTGCCCCCGCTCTCAAGGCCATTTTTCTTGGATACCAAATAAGTCGTTCACCTGGGCCGCTAATTGCTAATGGATTGCCAGGGCCAGGTATATTACTTAATATGTTTGGAATTGTAGCTGGATCCCCAATAGCAATAAAGCTTCCGTTATTAACGGAGGCATCTAGATAAAAATCATTACCACCCTGGGGGATAACGGTATCGTGCAAGAGCGGGTTCACACCAAGCTCTAGTGTTGAGCCATTGAGTACTGTGCCATTTTGTGCCGTTGCAATGCTCGTTCCACCCGTCGCACCAGGCGAGCTGGTAGATCCTTTACTGCCTACTGGGCCTTGTGGGCCAGTCACATTCTGCAATAGCTGCCCAATATTGACAGTTGAAGAAGAAATAACGCTACCGCCCGTACTGACCGTACTAATATTGAGATCAGAGCCAATCAAGCTTGCCTGTAATTTACCACCTGCTAATAATGAAAGGTCTACTGTGTTTCCGTTAGAGAGAGAAAGCTGACTACCTGATAGCTCCAGACGTGATTTGTCACCAGTAGTAACCTGCTGAGATGTCTCGTTACGAATACCGCTATAACGCAGCCATAACAAAATAATTAGTATCACAAGGCCAACAATAGCGGCAAGCATAATATACGTTAAGGTTTTTAAACGTGATAAATTTGATTCTACAATAAACTCTGTACTAGGATTTTGATCCACTCTTACATTCCTCTTATGACACTAGTATAACAATATTCTTATGCTAAAACAAGCAAATTATCTCGAGGTAACTATTGTTGTACTTGATAGTAAAAACTGACATTTTCAGCCTGGGCTTCATCTATATGAATAGTAAAGCCACTAGCCGTTGTTTGCACATGATACAACACACTCTTGTTCACTGGGCTAACTACTACATAGGGTGCTGTAGTATACGCCGAGCTAAAAGTATGGCCAGCCTGCACACTACCTGCAGGTATCGAAACAGTACCCCGCGTGTCAGCGTTACCTTTAATAGTACCCTTAATAACCACATTACCATTAATAACTACATCGCCCCCAAAAGTAATAGCCTTACTGTCTGCCAATGTCTGCAATACATCTACACTCGCTACTGTTGTACTAGAGGTGGTTTTAAGTGTATCGATCTGTTTCTGCTGAGCCTGAATAGCATTTACAATATAGGGGAGTATGCCGTCTTTATTAAGACTCAAAAAACCCGTCTGACTGTCAGTTGTAATTAGTTCGGGTAATATTTTCTGTACTTCTTGAGCAATAAAACCATCTTGTTGTGCACCAGTCTGGTCAGCTTTCCAGTTAAAGGTCACTCCTCTGAGTTGCGAAATTACATCCAGGCCATTTGCCACCGAAACTATATTTTGCTTCAACCGTTCATCACTACTACAGCTCCAGCCCGTGCCCGCAACTACCATACACTGATTAGCAGCGGTACCGGTGAATTTTGCCACATTATTGGTAGAAGTTGAGCCAGCTACCAGCGCAAAGCCTGTCGTTAGTGAGTTTGCAGCAATCTGCACAGCATTGGTTGTTGTGTGAGTAGAAACGACATCTACATTAGCAGCTGGGGTACTTGTACCAATTCCAAATGCGCCATCTTTTGATACAACGCCCAATATTGTTCCACTACTATTCTTCCACTGTGTTAAGTCGCCTGTTTGCCCAGCCACGCCTTTTACAACAAGCCCTATATCTGAAGCCAACTCTGTATTTATATGTACTGTTGCAAGTGGATTTGGTGATATAGTATTGACTGCAAGCTTGTTACCTCCGACAGGTGAAGTTAATAAGCAACCCAATAAAGAGCTAGGTGTTAGATTAGAGCCACATGCGCCAACCGTCACATTTCCCTCAAAATAATTCTTACTCGTTCTTCCTTCAGAAACTATATTTGCACTCCCATTAGTACCACTTTTTTGATTCTGAATACTTATACCTACCTGATATCCAATTGTACCGGGTTCATAAATACTAGGAAATCCAAGAAAACTCAACGATGCATCTTGTGGGTCAATAATAGAATTACCAGAATAAAACTGCATAACTCCATTTGCTGCCGATCCATTATCGGTTACAGGAATAGTTATACTACCAAAGCCATATGTAATATTTCCTGTACCTAGGTTAGACACCGTATTCAATTGAGCAGTTTGTAAAAAAACCGTTCCGCTGCCCGCATGAGTTACAGAAGCCATAACTCCACCATTGAGATAAAAATCTTTCGAATTACTTGAAGCAGTTTGTAGTGCCGAGTATCCGCCAGCATATATATTTTTATTGCCTCCGGTCACAAAAACAAAAGGAGGAAGAGTAGTTTTATCTAAAATAACAGGGTCATACTGTGGGTCAGCCAAAAGTTCGTTGGCTGTTCCTACAAAAATACTACCAGCATTTGGATTATTGGTTGAGATTTGCTGAACTGAAAGTATACGCTGAATATCATCGTTATTAAATAATGGGCCTGTATCTAAAATAGACGTATTTGGTGTCGACTGCGCACCTACCAGTAGATAGCCTTCAATCTTACTATTCCCGTCTACTTCTAAGCTGAGACCTGGAATTGAAGGTGTGCTACTATTAATACCTACAAAATTCGAGAGAGTATCAACAGCAAGTATTGGTGCTGAGCTCGCATTTTGCACCTGAAATGCTCCAGATGAATTGACTGTATTACGAAATATTTGATTACTACCAAAAAATGCTTGGTTATCTTTATTCACATAGGCAATAAAAGGATCGAGCTGACCAACCCCAATTACACCGGTAATATTACCCGCTTGTAAATTTGTAATGCCTGCCCCACCACCCTGTAAGTTAGTTGCCGTCAAAGTGCCGCCAATATTTGTGTTACCCCCAACATTTAGATTACCAACAATGTTACCATCACCATTTACAGTTAGCTGGCCACTACTTGGTGAGCCTGCAGTAAAACCATTGAGATTAACTCGTGTATCATCATACTGAGAGGCCTTACCAGTTTTATTAGGTTGAGTTTGGCGCAAGGTTAAGTACACAACAAAACCAAGAGAAGCCAAAAGTAATAAAGCCAAAATAATCCACATTAGCTTATAAGCAGTGCTTTTGCGGTGCGCAGCGACTACTGTAGAATTCTTCTCAAAAGCAGCACTACCCAAAACATCTTCTTTAGCAACCTGAGCCGAAAAAGTCGTTTGAGCAGTATCACTGACCTGTGTTTGTGTTTGCGCTATTTGATTTGTTTGTGGATCCACCATTGCCTCAATTGTTTACTCTAGCATTTTGACTGTAGTAGAGTTGTAATTGGTACTACAGTAATAGTATAACTCTTATGATTAGAGAGAACAAGTACTATACCCTTAAACATTAGCAAAAATAATGATCAAATTATTGTGAGCCTTCAATACTCCCCGGTTCAGTGAAAAATTACGTTCGCCATAAGGCGTATTGAGTAGTACAGTACCTTTTAATAGTAAACTAATGAAGTTAGTATGATCATGAAGTATATCAAATGGGCCAGTCTCATTACTCGCCGAAAGACTATACGCCAAGCCTTCGTAAAATACTTCAAAAGGAGAAAAAATTTTTACTTTTATAAGTTCTTGTTCCATCATCATACCTTTCTATAAGTACTGCGCATCACGAGCCTGCAATTATTTCTTCTACCCCAGAAAGCATATCTTGTCGACTCACATATTGCCCTTCAGTACCTGTAAGTGCTTCCGTCACAAACAACGATTGAGTAAAATAATCAATTAATCGCTTGGCTTTTTGGTAGTCTGCGCGATCTTTCAAGCTTAGTTCACTCTCTCCAATGATAGCAATTATTCCTTTTAGACTATTATATTTTTCCATAATCTGTTGTACTTGTGAAACAAGCAAGTAGTGTCTCTCACCAACTATCTCAGGAGTTAAGAGTGAAGACGAAGTGGCTGTTAAATCTACCGCTGGCAATATTCCACGCTCCATAATATCTCGAGATAAAACAATAACCGAATCAAGTTGCTGATAAATCTCAACCACAGCTGGGTCACTAATATCATCGGCCGGAATATAAATAGACTCTACTGATGTAATTGATGCATTGGCATTACTATCTAAACCCTCTTGAAATTTTGCCAAGTCTGTAAACATTGTTGGCTGATACCCACCCTCAGAAGCAGTTTCTCCAAGCATTGTTGAAAGTTCGTTACCCGCCTGTAAATAACGATAAATATTATCTACAAAGAACAAAACATCTTTTTTCTCTTTATCTCTCCACCAGCGTGCAGCAGCAGCAGCTGACAATCCCGCTAAACTTCGCATTGCTGCCGACTCATTCATTTGCCCTAAATACATCGTCGTATTGCGAAGTAAATCTTGTTTTTGTAATGTCTCATACAGCTCATGGGCTTCACGAATACGCTCACCAATACCAACAAAAAATGACACACCTGAGTCATTTTTGCAGATATTATGCATAAGCTCCGTCACCAAAACTGTCTTACCAACACCAGCTCCTCCTATAATTCCCGTTTTTCTTCCTTGCACGAATGGCGCAAAAAAGTCTATCACCTTAATGCCTGTTTCAATAACTTTCTGTTGCTGTAAGCTAAAATCTACTTCAGTACGTTGATAGTTTCTTGTTGGAATAGTTTCAATGCCCTCAAGAGAGCTGCCTGAGTCAACAGTTTCACCAAGTGCATTAAACACTCTTCCTAGGCTTTTTGGACCAACTGGAACAGATAGGTTCTCATCCAGAAGATGAACAGACTGGCCAATCGCAACACTGTAGCTTTCTGCTAAATTTAGCGCTTTTAAAGTATGGATATCGGTATGGGCTAGTACAATAAATCGTATGGAAGTAATTTCAGAATGTTGCAAAACAGCTGAGATATCAGGTAGTTTTGTATCAAACTGAATTGTAACAATTAGTCCTTTAATAGCAATGATATTTCCCTGTTGAACTTTCATAGTACTCCCATCTTTTTTTGTAAGAAAATTCGTGAGTCTGCATAATCTTGCTGACGCTTTCGTCTACGATAGGCAGAGAATAAATCTTTTCCTAGCTCACTAGCATTATTACTAGCTCTGTTCATTGCGTTAAAGCGACTGGCTAGCTGTGCTAAGCGTGACTCTAAAATCAACTCTGTCAGTGCAGTTGCACGCATCATACTTTCTAAATAATCAACGACTGACTCTAGTGAAGGTTCAAAGATATAATCACTTGAGAAAATAAGAGTTGTATCATTTCTATTCACCTCAGAATCAGACAGTTTTTGAATGCCAGACACTAATTCAAAAACTTGAATTTGCTGCACTTCAATACTAACAAACTGTTCAAAATAAATAACTGTGGTTTTGTAGTCTTGTGTTCTCGAAATAAGCGGTATGACATCAACTGGCTTAGTTATATCAGGCAGAGGAAAAATACCAGCTGGCTCAATACCATGGCTACGCAAAATCCTGGCACCCCGTACGCCTATAACAAAATAGTCGGCTTTATGAGGATCTGTAGCTGACAGAGTTTCGTCGATTAATCGCTCATCAATAGTACCGCCAAGTGACTCATCTGAACTAATAAGCACTATTGCTGTCTTATTATTTGTACCTAAGCGAGATATCTCAGGAGTAGACTTTCCGCTATCAATCCTTAATTGCACATACATACTCCACAGTTCATGAAAAAAATCTCGACTAGCAATAACTCTATCTTTAATCTGACGAATCTCAATTGATGCAATATTTTCAAAAACCCGCGAAACCTCTTCAATGGTCACAGTGTCTTTATATTGCTGATAAATATCTGATGGTTTGTTCATGGGGTTTTCACCATCGGATTACTCTTTATTAATTCTTTGGCAATCTTAATGTAATCTTTTTCATCAATGTCTTGCAAAGTAACATCCTGAATCACACTTTTGAGCCAAGATATACTCACTTCTTCTGGTTCTTTTGACTGCATAAGTGCCTCGAGCATGATGTATTGTTCTTTCAGGGAATAGCTATACTCAGGGGGCTGTTTAAATAGCTCATACAGCTTATCTCCGAGTGCAATTTGCTTGGTTGCAACATCAGAAAGCTCAGTACCAAAACGAGCAAAGTCGCTCGCTGTTCGATATTTAGCAAGCTCAGCCCGTACTCTTGACGCTAACTCTGCAAATTGCTTTGACTGTGATCTGCCACCCACTCGACTAACAGAAACCCCAACATTTACTGCTGGCTTAACACCTCTATGCATTGTTGAAAGATCAAAAACAATTTGTCCGTCTGTCATAGAAATCAAGCTGGTGGGCAAATATCCAGTTAAGTCTCCTGTGGGGGTTGTACCTACCGCCAAAACTGTTTGTGATGCACCATTACGCTTCAGCTTACCTGCTCTTTCTAAAAGTGATGAGTGTTGCCAAAACATATCACCCGGGTAGCCTTCGCGGCCAGGTGGAACATCAAGAAGAAGTGACATTTCACGGTACAGCTTGGCGTGTGCGGTTAGGTCATCATAAAAAACAACTGTATTTTTACCAGCTCGCCAAAAACTCTCCGCAATCGCACACCCAACATATGGCGCTAAGTAACTCAGTGGTAGTGCATCAAAAATATCTGCTACAACGATAATAGTTTTTTCTAAAACTCCTGCAACTTTCAGTCTTTCAAGTAACTTATTTATATCATTTTTATGTTTTGCAATCAGTACATATACTAAGACCGTATCTTCTTTTGATTGATACTGGGCAACTTGACTTAAGAAAGTTGTTTTTCCTGACTTATTATCACCAATAATGGCTATTCTCTGTCCTTTTACGATCGGAAAAAGCGTATCAACCATAACTACTCCTGTACCAAGTTGTTCGTCTACAATTGCCCGCTCGTAAAATCCTGGTGCAGACCCAAATACGGGCTGAGGAGTACCTTTTTTATCAATTGACTTACCGTCTTTAGGGCTCAGAAGTGGGTCAACAATTCTTCCGAGTAATTTGTCACTAGCATACACTGAAAAATTATCAGCCACTAGCTTGGCACCCATACCAACTTCAACTTTAGAATTTGCACTCAGTAAAAGTGCAGTTGTAGCTTTTTCATTTGCCTGCCAAATAATTGCCATTTCACCATTTGAAAACTGAACTATAGCATTTGGTTGGGCTGACCGGAGATTTTCAATATGCACAACAAAACGATACACAGAACTCACCACAGAAGAAAATCCTTCTGTGTGAGAAATTTTTTGTATATCTTTCAAATGTGAAGTATTTTTTTTAATCATCGTGTAAGTATTAAAAACATTATTGCAAAGCCTGATAGCATTATAGCGACAACAGCGATTATTATCTGTATTAAGCCCAGTAAAATAGCGTGTTTCGAAAGGGGATTACGCCCTATCGATCGAATACTGCTAGAAAGTGACGTGTACAACATTACTATTGATACACCGACAGCAATTAACAACACAAGAAGGGCTACAAATGCCCTAACTGCCGAAACAGGCTTACCAGTTGTACTCATCGCTACTGCCTGTATACCAGACACAAACGAGTTACCTTCAAGAGATACTGGTGAAACATATTGAGTAACTGAAATGTTAACAGGTAGTAAGCCAATAGTAAATGTATTTGTTTTACCATCTTTGTCCCGAACAGTCTGAGGGCGTTTTTGTGTTGCTATAATAAAATCTGCCTGTGCTAGGCCTACAATTTTACTTTGTGAAGTTGCCTTCATTGCAACACCACTAAGTGGAGATGCAGTTAATGGGTCACCATTTTTAACTTCACCATTAATATCACTAACCAAGACACCAGTTTGACCATTAACAACCACCTGTGTATTACCGTTACTTGTGTCAAGATTTACCAAACTGTTTTGGGCAGCTACTACAATACCGAGTAATCTATCTAGGTTTCCTGCATTACTCAGCTCCACTTGTGACTGAGAATTTGTAGTTAAAGAAACTAAACTACCCTCGACTAGTTGAGTTGGTGAATTATAGGTTTGACTGACCGAATCTGCTTGTGCACTATTTGTAAAAACAAACAAGGCCACTATTGTCAGTAGTAAAAATATAAATATGTAACTGGATCGTATTTTTTCAACCATATACACAAAAAGACCTTAAAACTCCTTATGCTTATAGTCTATTTTACCACTTATTTCAGCTGTTGTGTCTAAAGTCTAGAGGCTTTAAACTACTCTTCACGAGGATGTCGCAAAAGATTTATAAATAATTCAGCAATAATACCAAGTACAGCACCAATTATCAGTAGCATCGGTAGCATCCATGACTGCACAAAGCTTGAGTAACCATAGAATTGAGCAATAACATACACAGTTCCACCAAGAACCAATCCCGTGACAGCTCCACCTACAAGGGCTGACGGGCGAAAAATTGTTTTCCCTGCAACATCACTCACCCTCTCGACGGCGGTATTATGAATTACTTTTGAGAATGCTCTAGAACCTCGTGGTAGTTGAGCTTGAACGTGTTTAATTTGACCTTTGTACACTGTCTTTTTTTGCGCTGGAGTATAGCTTTTTGGATCTTTCTTTTCTGGCACTTTTTCTGCCTGTTTTTCTGCTTTTTTTTCTTTGTCGCGCGACAAATCAAGTTCTCGTTTTTCTCTTTCTGCATTCAAGTGTTTTTCGGCCTGTTCACGCTTAAGGGCTAAGTCACGTTCTCCTTTTTCAATCTCTGCTTTAGTAATACCTTTTTCTGGTGATTTTTTCTTTTCAAGATTCTTCAGCTCATTGCGTTCTGCAACGTTTTCATCGAGTCTTTCGCTGTGTGTCTCCGGACCGTTAGCCATGTGTTGGTTCTCCTTCATTTAATATCTCGACTAACTGTAATTCTCGTTTTAATAATCTATTTCTAAAGAAAAGGAATAGTGAGCTGGCTGCAAATAGAGCTATAAACGCGATTGCAACTCCTGGCCCTGTTTGTGGCAATTCTGGTGGAATGAAAGTACATTCTAATCTCTTTGCAGGGTTCACGCTGAGTGGAGTAATCACTATACTACCCCGAAACTCATTCTTTATTGAACAATTATAACTACTAACATCAGTAGAACTTTTCGCATTAGTTGGTAACGGGCTTTTTACTTGAATCGTAAATGTTTTCACAATGTACACAGGGTTCTTAGGGTTTGCAACTGCAATTGTCATTGCTGGCCATACTAATTTTGAGACTGGCCCAGTTTTTACTAGTTGTGCACCTCCAGCATCTACTAGATCAGCGTATTCTAGCATATATGTTATATCATCTTCAAAAACAAAGTCTTTTACTGCAGTTGAGCCTAGATTCAAAATACCTATCTGATATGTCAGTTTGTCGCCTGCTTTTGCAACCTGATTATTAGCATCAGTTGGTTTACCATCTGTGGTCAAAAGAGTAGTATTAGAAACCGTTTTCTTAAAGTTTTGCTGCTCTACATTAATGTCAATTTTACACGTAGCTCCACCTTTTGAATCTATAGATTCTACCGGCATAACAGTTACTGTGGCAGTTTTCTTACCACCAGTGGCATAAGTATGTTTTATTGAGGTCGTAAGCTTATCAGAAGGAACCGTTAATTTGTTGCCATCACCAAAGTCAAAGTCATATTGTTTAATCTTTGTGTTTAATACACTAGAAGTAGCAGTCATATCAACATTAAGGGGAGCATTTCCGGTGGTTGGTTGAGCTGTTAAGTTTACACAACGATAATCTTTTGGTTGAGGAGTTACTGTAAATGGTACATAACAATTATCAGGATTTTCTGGAGCAGTAACACCATTTTGATCAGTTACGCGCAGTATGAGAAGTAAGTTACCTGAAGCTGTTTGAGCAAAGTCTGATGCGTCAAAACCCGCTCCAGTCGTGGGGTCAGTAAATAATCCACTGCCATTAGGTGTTTGGTTTGTACTAGTATGAATAATCCTGTTTTTACCAGCTGGGTTCGGATTTCCTTCAAGATAAAGTTTTCCTTGATAATTAATTACAGGTCCTGTTGTCCCTGCCGGAACTTCATGGGCAAGTAAATAAGTGAAGGTCTTGGCGTAAACTGTGTTTCCTGAATCGCCAACTTGACGTGCTTCACCCTGCAAGAATGGTGTATATGGAGCTTGAAATATTTTGGTACCGCTATTAGCAATGTTGAGCTGGGCACAATACAAAGCACGTGGAACGGGTTTAGGAGTAATAGTAACTGTCTGGATACAAGCACCTTGGGCGCTATTAGCTGCAATGGCATTATTGTGATGAATCCACAGTCGCATTTTATATGAGCCTGGGTTTGGATAGTTAAATACACGGATCGTTCCATCAATATACATATTATTTCCATCTGGAGGTATTCCACGTGCCCACTGTGTATCAATAGGAACATCATTCGCGTCAGTACGCTGATACTCCATATCTACTAGATCACCGCCGCCAACATTTTCACCATGTGCATAGCCACGAAAACCAATATCATTACCAGCAACTGTAGTTGGTACGGTGTAGTTTAGGGCGTAACAACTTACGCTAGGTTGTGCTACAGGTGGTGGTGGTGGGGGTGGAGTAGGAAAAAACACCAAGTTTGCACAATTATACAATGTGCCAATTTCATACCATTGGGCACCATAGCCTAAATCTATAAAATATTTCTTAGCACTACCATCAGCATTGTTAAAATGAACGCCTGCAATTGCACCCTGTCCCCAACGCTGACCACATGGTCCAACAGTTGCACCAGCAACAGCATTACCGGGGCCACCATAACCCATCGAAAGTAAACCACCATTACAATACCAATTTGCATCACCACCATTTGGATTACCAGCATGCTCAATATCAGCTCTCTGAATACCAAAAACATCCATAATTGAGTGGATTCCATTGCCCAGGCCATCACTTCGCCCTACGTTAGCATCATACTTATTGAGTAAGTCTTGTACATTTGCAAAACCACCCGGAATTAAGTCTGAGCCAGAAGCCTGACTACTCTTAGGCGGGGCAATAAACGTTACAAACTGAAAAACAAGTAGACCAATCATTAAAGCTGAAGCTAGCCTGCGAGTTGCTGTTTCTTTCGCGAGTCTTTTTGCATAAAAACCAACTTTACTCTTTGATAGAGCTCCGATGGAAAAATCTGTTACGACATCACGAAAGTTTTTCATATTTTATTTTGCCCCCCTTAAGACAAATACATTCCTGTTAATACTTATGATTCATTGTAATACACTCTTTAGTAGAAACGCAAGCCCTTTAGGTTAACTAAATTATACGTTCATCTTATTATGTCCCATATCGTCTGCATCACCACCGCCAAAATCTGGCTCTTCACCCGAACTACTTTCTAGGCTCCTGGCAACTTCTGCAGCAACTTCTGCCTTAGGCCGTCCATACTTGCTTCTACTCAAATCACGCATAGCCGATTGTAGTTCAACATTAATAACTTCATTATCAACAGGAGGATAGCCCCTCATCGTAAATGGGGTAGTGGGGTAGCCTCCAGCAATAATTTTTGCAGCAGCGTAGTGATTTGGAATATTCGCAATATCACTAGCACTAAATTGTGGCGCAAATTGTTTTGCCACATACTCTGCATCATCATTACCTACTCTATGAATAACCATACTACCAACATTGCCAAATACGGCGTCTCGTATCTGCTCATCTATCTGTTCTATATATTGATTGGCTACTGTTAAATTAAAATGATATTTACGAGCTTCCGAAAGAATAGTTGCAAAGCTATCGGTCGCGATATTCTGAAATTCATCTACATACAATGCAAAATCTACTCGTTGATCTTCAGGAATATTTGCGCGACTCATAGCCGCCACCTGTAACTTAATAACAAATATCATACCAAGCATTTTGGCATTTTGTTCGCCCATCAAGCCTTTACTTAAGTTAACAATCAAAATTTTATTTGTATCCATCACTTCGCGAAAATTCAATGCTGAGTGTTTCTGACCGATGATATTACGAAGCATTTCATTATTGGCCATAGCACCAAATTTTGAAGCAAAATATCCTAACATATCTGATTTTGAGCGCTGATCAGTTTGAGCCATTTCACCAGTCCAGAAAGATTGCACAGTAGGATCAGTTAGGTGCTTAAATTTCTTCTTCAAAAACTCATCGTCAGTAAAAACCTTTGGAATCTCCAAGAAAGTTCCACCTTCTGGGTCTGCCATTACGGTGAGTGCGGCATTACGAAACCAGTTTTCAAATTGCGGGCCAATAATGCCTTGGTGAGTTGGATCATATAGTTTATAGAGCATACTCAGAGCTTCTTGTACCAAAAAGTCGCGTTGCTCAGGGTGATCACGATCATATTCCATAATATTAAAACCAAGAGGATACTCCATATCGCCTGGAGAGAAATAAATAACATCTTCAGCTCGTTCTGGTGGTATTCTACCAAGCAGTCTTTCGGCTTCATCCCCATTTGGGTCGATAAAACAAAACCCTCTACCAGCATAGGCATCTTGCAGCATCATATTTGTCAGTAATACTGACTTACCGGTACCCGTCTGACCAATTATATACACATGCCGACGCTTATCATCAGGGGTTAAAAATATTGGTGTCTCTACTCCATGGTAAATATTTAAACCCATACGTAGACCTTCAGTTGGTAAGCCACCAGGTGCCGGAACTTCTTTAGCTGCCCTACGGTCAAGCTGAGTAGATATACCAATTGTTTCACTTGGCAGATGAAATATAGTTGCGAGTTCAGCCGAGTTTAGTACCATTTTCTTTTTATTAGCAGGAAAAAAACGAAAAATAAAATTAGTTGCTATCTCTTGGGGAGAGTCAGCTGACATAAACTTAAAACCATTAGCTCCACCTAGATTGAGTTGAGAAAATCCCAGTATCATATCTTGCACGAGCACTTTTGCTCGAGCTGGTTCATCAGAGCTTGCTACTAATCGAATAAGGCTTTCAAAAGCCGGTAATTTAGCTTTTTGCTCGATCATCTCGGATTTTTTTTGATCGAGAGTATCAGGCTGTTTTTTTTCTTGTGGCTTACTATCTCCCTCAGAGCTACCTCTGAACGGAGCCTTTAAAACTTCTAAGATAAAGTCCAAAATCTTAGAAGAAGGAGTGTCAGATTTTTTATTTGGGTCAAGAATCTGCTTTGCACGCTGTATAGCTTGTTTCTGCCAGTCAGAGCCCGCAGGTCGTACAAGTATCTGTATAGCCGCTCCTTCATGATCTTGTAAGCTAGAAAGACCCGATAACATACCAGAAAGAGCATCTGAATCGCTCTCTCTATAGGTGTTAATTGGTAAAAAACTTTCCTTAATAAGCTGAATTTCTCCGCCCTGCACACCAGCAATTTTACTTTTTTGAGAAAATATATTGGTCTCCTCGGATTTTTCTATCTGGATATCTGGATATCCAGAAGTAAGTGCCTTCTGTACTGCACTAAGAATACTTACCGGAACAGCGATATAGAAGTTAATTAATTTCCCTTCAGCAACAATTTCAAAACTGATATGTTTTTTACCATAGAATCCAGCCTTTTCAGTTGCTACGCCAGAGAGTAGATTAAATACTCCTTCAGCTTTTGAAATATTTTCTTTGATAAGCTCGCGTAAATCTCGACTACCTTCTTCTACTTCTTGTGGAGGTAGCTTAACGAGTAATGGTACCATTTTCAAAGAGCGTTCTATGTCTTTGGCTCGACGGGCTTTTTTTCGATACAAAAAATAACCAACAATAACAAGGGTCGTAATAAATAAAGCTAGGACTAATACCATAAAAATAACAAATTGATTCATAGCTTACTACTTCACATCAAGATTAAACCGTGCTTTTTTATATTCTCTACTAGTTTTGTGGTGTCCAACGTCTTCAGTATATGGATCATCTTTCGACGAATCGATAACTTTTTCAACAATATCCACCCACGGCTTTTCAATCAATTCAACGTCTTCAGCCTGAAGGGCTGCTGGAACATTTGTATCTATCGTATTTTCGCGTGCTGTTGTGCTATCGGTATGAACCTCAGTAGACCACACTTGCCCTGAAGGTGACTGTATCGGCTGTTGAGTTGCTGGCAGTTCTTCGGATGTCGTATTTGTTTCTGCTTGCGCAACAGGATTAGCTGTTTCAACGGAAGCTGTTGCTGGCAAAATTTCTGGAGCTACTTGCCCTAAAGGTTGTTCAACAACAGGTTGAGTTATGGGTTGTATTTGTTCTTGATTGAGTAGTAATGCAGGTTGAGGAGCAACATTCTGCGCAAGTACTGTAGGTGGTGGTTGGCTATTAATAGAATTGTCCATATCTTTAATTATACCAGTTATGCTTACTGTTTGTCATTAATCTGAAAATAATCAAGTGCACAGGCAAATAGTCTATGAATGTATCCATACAGGCGTGCCAACACCTGCCCAACTATACAAGAAGGCAGCTGAACCTTTTGCCATATTAACACAGCCATGACTACCACCATTTATATAATCCTGTCCACCAAAACTACTCCGCCAATCAGCATCATGCAACCCTACACCTCCATTGAATGGCATCCAATAATCAACAAAAACGTTATAACTCCAACCATACTGACTGCCATTAAGATACCGACTGCGTTCTTTGGCATAAATAGAGAATTGGCCTGTCTGCGTTCCGAACCCATAGCCAGATGCACCACTCGTGATTGGGGTAGAGAATACTACTTGTCCATCTTGCCACGCCCACAAACGTTGAGTATTTAAGCTAACTTCAATATAACTATTTGCATTCAAACCACCTAGAGCACCATTTTGACTCACTTCAGTCCTAAATGCTACTGGAGATGCAGTAAAAGAAAAGTTTACGTCTGTATTTGCATTAAGCGCCGCCACAATAGCGTTAATTGCAGGTTGCTGACTAACTGCCAACCCATCAACACCCTCACGTTCAACAGTCTGTGTTCCATTACTAGCTGTGACTTTTTTGTTTACTGGCTTAATGTTAATTCTATTTGCAGTTGACTGCACAAAACCAGCAACTTGCTCAGAAGAAACCTCTGCCTTGAGTTGAGGTTTACCATCAATACCTATGAAACTTGTAAAAACAATCATATGACCAATCGCTGTTTTATCAGCACCATACGTTTTTCCGTCATAGGAAAGTGTAACATTTTTAGTAAGCAAAGTTTCTGCCTGTTGTTTCGCTGTCCCCACCTGGCTTGCCAAAATATCGGCTTTCAAAACCGTTGGCTCAAGACTGATATTTTGGTCTCTAGCATCACTGAGTGCAATCGCTAGAATTTTATTTAAATATTTTTGATCTATTCTTAAGCCATCTTGATCGGGAGTAGTTTCAACTATTCCGTTATTTACTTGTAAGCTCGCATTTACTGCGTCATGGCCCACCGACTGTATTATTGAGGTAGTAAATTTTCTTAATAATACTTGATCAATATTATAGGCAAAACCAATTTGACCTTTTGTAGTACTATTAGTGAGGCCGAGACTTGGAAGAGACTGATCTCTACCTACAGAGTAAGCAGTGTCCACCGTTGTTTGAGTGTCATAGTTTGCACCAAGCTCACCTGAAGTAGTTGTAAAAACTTTATCTCCTACTTTAATTGTAAAATTTCGTTTCAAGTTTTGACTCTTAATTAAGCTATATGTTTCACTTCGAGTTAAAAAACTCACATCTTTTCCGGCAATTGAAACTCCGGGATACATTCTGCCCATCGTTATTGCAGTAATGACCAAATCAACAAAACAAAAGATTAGTAATACACTTATAATTACAAAGTTGATCCTAGCATTTCGGCTCGGTTTTTGACCAGAACGCGAGATTATCTTTGGTAAATGAAACCTATGAGAGTACTGCTTTTGAGAGTTTGGATTGTTATGTATATCCATAATTTTTTTCTTGTTATTCAATTATACAGTGAAAATGTATATTATTGTTATGTTTGAAGAAGTTGTTTTAACAGATTTTTGCTTTACCTGGCGTTACACGTAATATATCATTAGTAATTTTCTCTACAATAGTGTTTATAATCTTTGAATTTGGTTGTTCACCACAGTCAAGCCACAGATGAAAACTTAGACGTTTTCTATGTGATTCTTGTAAGG
>JACDEK010000055.1 GCA_013816445.1 Candidatus Saccharimonadota bacterium | reverse complement strand
GGATAGAGGGAATGAACCACGTGTACCTCTTTATTTTAGAAGTAGTTGGAAAGAGTAAAGAGAAATATAGAAATAGCAGTGATATAGTTGTCCCAAATACATTTGCAGTCCTAACAGCTATTAGTGCAATTTCGACATTTTGTGTGATATCCGCGACAAAAAGAGCAAGCAACCAGAGTGCAATATTTAAGTTTAATATGAAAAATACTCTGTTGATATTTTTTTTTGGATTGCTTAGAAAAACAAAAAAACCTATCGCGAGGATACCAATAATTGCAGGTATGTATGAAAAAAATTTTATATACATGACTTATATCTGATAAAAGTATATCATAAGTACATTAAAGAAGTTTTATATAAAAATCATATGTTAACAAGTTATCCAAATTTTCAATCAATACAAATAAATCATAAAGCTGAAATTGAAGAAGCTATTTCTCAATTTGAACCATATTCTGATTTCAACTTTGTCAGTATGTTTAGTTGGGATGTCGATAATTCTGTCCAAATTTGCGAGCTAAACGGAAACCTGATTCTAAAATTACCAGACTATCTCACGAATAAACCCATTTACTCAATTATTGGCACTAATAAACTAGATGAGTCAATTAATATTCTACTAAGAGATGTAGGTCAGATAGGTTTAGTACCTGAAAAAATTGTTCAGGAAATAAACACAAATAACGACTTAATTATTACTGAAGATCGCGATAACTATGATTATGTTTACGATATTAATAAGCTCGTTACATTTGAGGGTAAAGAATTTGCAAAAGAGCGCAACTACTTACATAAATTCCAAAAGCTCTATGGTCACTCACTAGGTATTGATGTATTTAGCAAGCCTCTCTCGAACTATGCTGATGAGATTTACACAGTATTAGAATTGTGGGCAAAAAGCCAAGAAAGGAACGATGAGGATGCTAAAAACGAAAATACAGCTATTAAACGTGCTATTCAACATAGTGACGAGCTAAACCTTTCAGGTTTTATATTAAATATCGATAACCAACCTAAGGGTTTTGCAATATATGAATTTCTAAATAATGATTGGTCAATTTCGCATTTTGAGAAGGCTGACAGTACTATTGAGAGAATTTTTCTTTTCATTAAACATCAATCCATGTATTATATGCAAAAAAATGGTTCAACTTTTGCTAACTACGAACAAGATTTAGGTATTGAGGGTTTGCGACAAGCGAAACTTGGTTACCATCCAGCCAGATTTTTAAAAAAATACACAATAAAAAAGCACTAAGCTAAGCTTAGTGCTTTAAATTCAACTGTAGAAACTGGCTGTTCTAAGCCACTCACGCTGGCCAGCCCTGAATTATTAATTGCAAAGTCAACAAGGCCAGGTATATATTCAGTACTAACTTCTGCACATTCAAATGTTAACAAAACATTTGAACCTCTTGCTTGATAAACCTTCATGCCTAAATCCATTAAATTAAGACTATATGCCCCACCTCTCATAGACTCGTCAGAAACAATTCCAGGAAAAATAAGAATATTCTTCGTATTGAAGTACTCTGAAAAATTGTGCTTGTAATATTTCGCTTTAAACCAAGGACATTTGTCAAAATCTTCAACAATTATCATTAAGGTTGAGATTTTATTCTCAACTCTGTTTACAAGCTTGAACACTGCAGGATCTTGTAATATTTCTAAAAACTCTTCTTTACTAAATCCCTGCTTGATTGGATTACTTTCAGATAGTTTATCAAAAGGACTTTCATATATCTGCCACAAGCGCTCAGCATCTGCACCGGTTATTACGTCATAAAGAGCAGGCCCTTCTTGTGGTTCTTCAGTCAATTCTCCACCCTGAAGCATTTGCTTGTAAGTTTCTACGACCGATGGTGCAGCTCCAACACGTTTTACTCCAACAAAATCAACTGGCCCGGTATATACATCAAGCCGAGAAGTCTTATCCAGATAACCCATCAACTCCACATGTATTTGTGCTTCTAGTGCAATTTTTTCAAACAATAGTGATGTCATTGTATTCTCAGATAATTCATCTGTAATAACTACATCTCCAGCTCTAACTACTTCTTTTAAGGCGTTAATGACAGCCTGTTGATTCTGCTCATTAATTGGTGGGTGAACATAACACCACACATCTTTGCCCTTAAACTGCTTTTTGAGTAAATCCTCGTTGTACCAATGAAGATTCTTAACGGGCACCAAGACAGGTGCAAAGAGTTTTTCACCAAGTTTACCTTCGTACTCCATTAAAACACTATCTTGAGCGCGCAATGCTTTTTCTAAGTCTTCGCCATACAAGCCAATACGCTGCGGGCTGTCAGCCTGATCGTGATATGCCTGATACATCTCAACTGAGTCTTGAATTTCTTTGTCAGTTAATTCTGCACCAGTAACTATATCGGTAATCTCAGTGGGTATATACATAGCCTGTCTCTCCTTACGGTCTAGGTGTGAACCGGGAGATGGTTCATTGATCATATTTTGGCCTCTGCCTTTAGTGTGTTAAGTTGCAACCCTCTCATAGGGCATATTATACCTTTTAGATACAAAAAAAGACAGAAAATTCTGCCTTATAAAATAAACCCCGGCCGGTATCAGCCTTTTATAGATTAGCTAGGTTTGAATTATCACAAGCCTTTCTTGACAAATTCGGTAAATAAAAAAGCTAAGTATCTCTACTTATCTAATCAATTGTTACCTCTACACTGTGTTGTAAAGTATTACGAGGGCAATAACTAGGAGAGGTATTGTTATGATAAGTATTATTGTAATTCGGCTCGGTTTAGACGTAGGTTCTTCTGGCGAGCTTTTGTAATTCCCGCCACCACGAAGAACGTAGCGAGATAAGCAACCTACTACGGGGTGCGAGCACTTAAAGGCGCTGGGCTGAAGTCATAATAACTAAAGCCAACTTCTCGACAGCGATAGTGTATATCCCTAGATAATTTCTCGCATATACTTTACGAGCAAAGTTAAATGCTTATCACTACCCTATCAGTAATCAATAGTTCCCATCGCCAATGGGAACAGGGCGGATGAATCCGTCAAAAATGACAGTTCACTCACCCTTTTTTATTTCAGCTTACATCATAGTCTTAAAAACTTAATTACGTAAATGGTCTTGCTTTATATTTTTAACATTACCACGCAGCCCAATCACACCCGGCTTGTTCATTTTGAGTTCGTTAAATATTTTGATCATTTTGGCTGAAGTTATACCGTCAATAATGCGGGATTGTGATTGGTGACTATACTCTGCGTTAAAAAATGCCTGGTACCAATTCATATTACCAGCAAATGAATTTAGGTCAGTAACATTGAGTATTTGTATTTTTAAGAACTCATCTTTGTAGGCTGCGAGGTTGTTCTCGGAAAAAATAGATTCAATGTTTTTCACTACTAATTGTAGTGCTTTCTGAAAACTTTTAAGCTTTTTACTCTCTAACCAAATATTCATAGTTACTTCTGTAAATGGTACAAAAGTATATGCATACACCTCGCATCTATAGCACAGGCCCTTACTGCGCATAGTGTCAAATAAAAAGTCGTTAAGAAACGCCACAAAAAATTCTAATTCAATAATTTCTTGATACTCCTTAGTTTGCATTACCCAGCCTTCGTTATATGCAAGCTGATCTTTGTGATCGTCTTGAATTTGCACACGATCGTCTGCCTCAAAACGCATTAGTGAATCAGATATTTTTGGTTTTAAACCCACATTTTTGGTTTTAAAATTCTTATTGAGAAGGTTTTGATCAATATCGCCACAGATAGCTACTAAGCTGTTGCTGACTGTATAGTGACGATTATAAAACTCCCAAACTTCTTTACTTGTCATTTTGCTTAGTGAGCGCAAGGTGCCTCCGATTGGTAGGCTACGCGTATCTTTTCCATAAAACCATTTATCAGATTCACGGTCAAACTTATAATATTCATCTTCTTCTTCAGCTAGTAACTCTTCTAGGACAACTGCTTTTTCAGCTTCAAAAGCTTCTTCTGGTGGCATAGTGAAATTATATATATTATTAATTATATTGATAGCTTTGTCTAGATCAGTTTGAATAAGAGTAGTATAAAACTCGGTTCTATTTTTGTGAGTTTCGCCTATAAGCTGATCTAAGTAGTATGGCTTTATCCAACCCTCAGTTTTTTGTAAGTGCTGAACGATTAAATGTTCTAAAAGATGCGAAATGCCGTTGTTTTTTGCAGTTTCGTGTTGAGAACCAACCAAAAACATTACATTAAATGCAATGTTTTGGCATTTTTTATTCATAGATGTTAGTAAATTAATCTCTTTCATTATAGGTCTGACATGATTATAAAGTATTTGAGGGTGAAGATGTTAACATCTTCACCCTCAATTCACCGACCGCGATTTTTTGTGCCATGTGTTTTGGTAGTCTGCCTTTTGGCAGGCTTTGGTGCCGGGGGTGGTTTAGATGGCCGCCGTTGTTGTTTAATTGCATGGTTTTTTTGCTGCTTCGGGTTTGCCACTGGATTCCCCTTTGGGATAGGTGCTCAGATTGAGCGATGGAGTAATGAACGTCTGGCAAGTACTCTGGCCAGATTTCACAATTTTAGCTTACAATATTAATATTGTCAATTTTTAAGTTTTTTTACTTACTAATAAAAACCCCGGCCGGTATCAGTCTTTTGTTGATTAGCTAAGTTTGAATTATCACAAGCCTTTCTTGGCAAATTCGATAAATAAAAAAGCTAAGTATCTCTACTTAGCTTAAGCTTATTATAGTCTAGTGAAGTATTATTACTGTATATATTTACCGTATCCTTCTTTAATACCTACACCGTAGTTTTTTGCCATTTCTGGTGAGTCTTCTTTCAGCCCAGCCCATAGCCACAATTCATAACCAAGACCATCGGCTACGTTTTTGTCTATTAGCCGCCAGACTGGCTCTAGGATATTTTAGATAACCTATATTACATTTTTGTTGTCATGTAGTGATAATTCAATAAAGATTATTTGAGCAAGTTTTTGATATTCATTCATCTAAAATTCTTCAGGTTTGGTTGATAAATAAACTTCTAAATCTTCTAGTACGAGTTTGCGTTGAGATTTCATCATTTGATAATTTTTTTCAATTTTTAACTCTACCCAGTCATCAAGTATGAGTCCAAAACCAAAATAATGGGCAAACTCATGGTTAAAAATATCTTCCATAATACTAGTAATTTTATGAATTGCTATCAACTCTTGTAAATCATACTCTTCTTCAGGGTTAAGTCTATCAATTTCTTTTACTAAAAACCGTGCAAGTTCAACCAACTCTCGTCGATACATCGAAGAATGCTTGGGATATTTATTAAAGTTTGCAGGGCCACTCATACTGTCGTTCATACTATCACCTCTACATTATTCTACATGATGCGCCGAGGGGCACCAAGCAAAATTGCCTGGTGCCCCTTTTGGGTTGACGAGCCTACTCAGCCCGTGTACTTGCCTCGATCAGTGCCGCCGCCCTTGTTGTCGTAGTGGTCATGCC
>JACDEK010000054.1 GCA_013816445.1 Candidatus Saccharimonadota bacterium | reverse complement strand
GGCTAAACATTACGCAAGTTAACTATTGTTTTGCTAGCTAAAAAAGAATTTGTGGTTATAGGGTATGTATGGTTTTTTTGCTTTATGTAAAGTAATAAAAATCCCCGCAAAGCAGGGAATTGTGACATTAAAGATAGATACCAGGACGATATTCTTCTTCCTCTGTGGTGAAATGTACTTGTACACGACTATTCGCAAAGAACACACCATGAGAGTAGCAAAGCTCGGCAATGGTCTTCTGAATAATATGGCTCGAAAGTGTTTCAGGTGACGGGAACAGAGTTTCGCCAAGGCGATCTTGGTAAGACACTGCCCAGTTAAATATAATAGTAGCAGCCTGAGTGACCCCCATGGCCATTTCACTAATTGGAAGTGTAGCTATCTGGGCTTGGTAGAATTTGCTTGGAAAACGAAATCGAGAAAATTTACTTGATGATCGAGCCTCAGCTTCTTCTGGTTGTTCATATAACAAATATGGTACATGCACGCCTTCTTCATCTGATTGATAAAAAAAGATACGAATGCGAGGAATAACTTTTCCTGGAAAATCAACTACAACATTGAGTACTGCTAGCTCCACAAGTTCGTGAATATCTAGCTCGTCACTTTTACTGTTATCACTCATGATGTCTACTCTCTCTCGGTGTAAAAGTAGCAGTATTGTAGCATTATATTATCTATTATTCAACCTTTATCACTATTTGAACGACTATTATTTAGTTGCTATTCAAAACAATTTTGGAGCAGTAGGATTTTATTGGTACTGTGAATTTTTTAGCAGGTATAATCCATACAGAGTTGCTAGCCCAGAGCTAAAGAGTATCACACTAAAGATTATTGGAGTATTCGTATTGCTGCCCGTTGAAGCTAGAGTTCCTGCCGTAGGGCTAACAGTAGTGTATTGTGCGATAGTTATTGTGACGGTTGCTGAGGTAGAATTACCAAGGCTATCACTAATTGTATAGGTAAAATTATCATTTGCAAAAAACTCATTATTGGGTATATACGTATATGAACCATCAGGGTTAACAACAACAGTACCATGAGTTGGTTGGGTGTAGCTAGTAAGTGTAATATCTTGACCAGTATTACCCACCATTACGCCACTAGTAGCTGGAACAATGAGCTGCTGACCTTGTTGCGCAGAAGCCGACTTATTAGTTGCAACAAGGTCGGGGATAGGGCTTGGAGCAGTAAAACATGAAGCACCATCGTTAACTGAGCTTGGTGTGGATGAAAGTACGGGTATTACAATGGGTGAAGTTGTAAAATTCGTTACTTTATAAATGATACCACTCGAATTATCAAAGAAGTATAAAGTATCTGCATCTGTCGCCCAACCAGAACCATACCCACTGGTTGGTAATGAAATTGGGAGTGATGTGACGTTGCCGTTTGAAATATCAATTCTATATAAAGATCCACTACTTGGCCCAACACCAACACCATAAAGATATCCATTTATATACACTAAATCAGAGACAAAAAAACCGCTCGAAAGTGGAATTGCAGTTGCAATGTTTGTGGTAACATCAATTTTGTATAGTGTTTGATCTAGCTGCTTTACGTAGAGGTTACCAGAATCATCAAAATCGCCAGAATTATAGCCAAAAGTATCTGGTGCAGGTAGGCCAGTCACAGCACCAAAATCGGTATAAATACCACTATTATCTACTCGAAAAAGATGAGCTTCAGTAGGTAGATTGATGATTCCATAAATATAATTATCTAGTTTATTGTATCCGATAGCATTTAGACTGTATCCGTATGGCGATCCGATTGTAGTGTACGTGCCATCCGATGGGTTAAGTACGCGAAGCTGGTTAGCTTGAATTTGATAAAATCCAGCCGTACAGCTAAATGGTGCGGCCTGTGCTTGATGCGGGTAAATAAAAACTGCACAGATTAAATAAATTGCAAAACCAAAAATCCATATTGTATGCATAGTTTTCCTCAAAAACATAAGTACTTCAATTATATAGGTAAAAATGAGTAAATGGTGATCATATTGAATATATTATTAAGTCGCTTATTATGATCTAGAATATATAATCAGCATTGTGTAAGGTATTTCTGATAGAATATATATAATGCAAAAGTTTGAACTAAGCAAATCTGAATATATGATGTTTCTAAAACATCCAGCTTGGTTGTGGCTCAAAAAACATAACAAAAAAATGCTTCCGCCGCCAGATGCAAACTTACAGGCAATGTTTGATGCCGGCAATATATTTGAGCAGTATGCCGAAGCACGATTTGATCAAATTACTCGAGTTGGCTTTGATAACTATGATGAGTATTTGAGTATGCCAACTCGTACTATAAAGGCGTTAGAGGCTGGTGCAACTCAACTGACACAGGGGAGATTTGTTGCCGAGTATGGTGACAATAGTATTACTTGTATTGTTGATGTGATACAAAAAGTTGATGCTAAGACTTTTGATTTGTTTGAGATAAAAAGCAGTACAAGTGTTAAGCCTGATCATATTGAAGATTTAGCATTTCAGACGGTTGTACTAGAGAGTGCTGGTTATTCTGTGCGTAACATTGCTGTTGTATATTGTAATAATCAATATGTACGCAAAGGCGAAGTTGACTTACTAGCTTTAAGTATTCAAGAAGATGTGACGACAAGGGTGCGAGCAAAAATTGAAACAACTAAACGCAATATAAGTGCTGCCATACAAACTATATCCCAATCAGAAATGCCAGATCCAACTCCACGGCGCGTGAAACTTGGGGCTTTTAAAGAATGGTTAGAAATATTTTTAAGCTTAAAACCTACGAGTGACCCGTATTCTATATATAAGCTCGCGCAAGCCAAACCAGAGCAGCTTGGTCAGCTAGAAGATATGCACATTTCAAGTATTGCTGATATCCCGGAAGATTTTGCATTGGGTAGTAAACAAAGCTGGCAAGTAGAGGCAACAAAGCTAGGTGAACCGATTGTTTGCCCAGAAAAGGTTGGTGCATTTATTGAGTCGCTTGAATACCCATTATATTTTTTAGATTATGAGACTCTTAGCTCGGTTGTACCATCTTTTGATGGTTTGAAGCCATATCAACAGCTACCGTTTCAATACTCACTGCATATTATTGAAAAACCTGGCGCTGAGCTTACTCATTCAGAATTTTTACATACCCTAGATAGTGATCCTTTGCCAAGCCTTTTAAAGCAATTGCAAAATGATATTGGAGATACAGGTACAGTACTAGTGTGGTATGAAGGTTTTGAAAAGTCTTGCAATGAACTTATGGGTAAAATGCAACCAGAATTTGCTAACTTCTTAGCGGATATAAACTCGCGTGTAAAAGACCTCATGATTCCTTTTAGTAAAGGGTACTATAGGGATAAAGATTTTTATGGTAGTGCGAGTATAAAAAAAGTTTTGCCAGTACTAGCACCAGAACTGAGTTATGGCGATATGGATATTCAAGAAGGAGCAAGTGCTCAGCGATTATGGATGCAGTCTGTTTATGAAAATGTACATTCAGCTAAAGAAAAAGCCAATATTATGAAGAATCTTCGAAAATACTGCGAGCTAGACACCTATGCAATGGTGCGAATATTTGAGTTTTTATTAGCTCTTAGTCGGGGGGAAAAACATGAAGAGTCTGTAGTAAGTATTGCAGAGAATACTCTTTTGGGTCCAGCCGAACAGTTGAGTCTTCTTTAGATTATTTTTTCTTACGTTTGTTGGGGTCGAGCTCGCGCTTACGTAGACGTAATGAAACAGGAGTAACTTCTAGTAGTTCATCATCTTCAATAAAGTCTATACTTTCTTCGAGGCTAAAAATAATTGGTGGCATAAGATGTACGATACCATCACTCGAGCTAGTACGCATGTTAGTGAGTTGCTTGCCACGACAGACATTAATTTCCATATCTTCACCACGACTATTAAGACCAATAATCTGACCAGCGTAGACTTTTACACCAGGGCCAACAAAACAAGTGCCACGTTCTTCTACTTTTTGTAGGGCATACGCAGTAGTTGAACCTTGTTCAAAAGAAATAAGTGCACCGTTACGTAATTGAGCTAGGGCAGTTCCCATAGGTTGGTAGCCAGTCATTAGGCTATTCATTACGGCAGCACCTTTTGTATTAGTCATAAGAACATTACGCAGACCAAGTAGTGCTCGGGTAGGTATTTCATACACTAGCTTGGTAACACCCTTGGGGCTAGCAAACTGTTCTTTGAGAGTTGCACGGCGAGTGCCGAGTTCCATCTGAACAGCACCAACGTATTCGGCTGGTACTTCTACAATAAGTTCTTCTACTGGTTCCATAGTTTTACCATCTTCAATTTTAGTTACGACTTGCGGGCGACCAACTTCAAACTCAAAGCCTTCGCGACGAAGTGTTTCTATAAGTACACTTAAGTGCAATTCACCACGGCCACTGACTAAAAAGCCAACATCGCTAGTTTCTAACTGTAAGCCAACATTTGTTTCAAGTTCTTTTTGTAATCTATCACCTATCTGACGGCCGGTTGTAAAATCACCCTCTTGGCCTTTGACTGGGCTAGTGTTTGGCCCAAGGTAGATTTTTAAAGTAGGTGCTTCAACTTCTAAAATCGGTAAAGCCTCAGGGTTTGTTGCGTCGGCTACGGTTTCGCCAATCTGGGCATCACCTACACCTGTTAATTGCACAATATTACCAGCAACACCAATTGGTGTTTCGGCAGTGAGAATACCTTTACTTTCAAAGACATGATCAATAGTTGTTTTTACTTGAGAACCATCTTTTTTACATAAAACAATACTGTCGCCAGGCTTTACGCTACCTCGGTTGATACGACCGATAGCGTACTTACCCTTGTAGCTGTCCCAGCGTAAAGCTGTCACAAGCATCTGAAAAGGTCCTTCTTGTTCGACTGGTGGAGCGGGCACATCACTAATAATTGCATCGAAAAGTACTTCTAGATCACCAGGGTTTTCTGGATTAGTTGGAACTTTTGCCCAGGCTTTGCCTTCACGGCCAATCGCATAGTATATGGGGTAATGGAGTTGATCCTCGTGAACAGCAAGCTCTAAAAAGAGATCAGCCAACTCATTTTCAACATCAGCAATACGTGAGCCAGTTTTATCAATCTTATTTATCACCACTATTGGCTTAAGGCCACCAGCAAGGGCTTTTTGTAATACAAACTTAGTTTGGGGCATTGGGCCTTCTTGAGCGTCAACAATGAGCAAACATCCATCAGCCATATTAAGAGTACGTTCAACTTCACCACTAAAGTCAGCATGACCAGGAGTATCGATGATGTTAATGCGGTACTCATTGTGTTGAACGGCGGTAGTTTTGGCAGTAATAGTAATGCCACGTTCGCGTTCTTGGTCGCCACTATCCATAATCAGTTCTTGGCTCATTTCGGCTTGGTTGTCGCGAAAAGTTTGTGATTGCTTAAGCAGACCATCTACTAAGGTAGTCTTACCGTGATCTACATGGGCAATAATTGCAATATTGCGAATATTTTTTGGGTCTTGAGTTGTGTTGGTCATAAT
>JACDEK010000053.1 GCA_013816445.1 Candidatus Saccharimonadota bacterium | reverse complement strand
ATTCTATTGAGTAAAAACAAAGACTTATTGCAGGTCGTTGTTGATGTTCTTTCAAAACCAAAACCACCAGTAAAGTTATATATTCAACTTCGAAGTATTGAGGAATTTAACCGAGGCGCGACGAATGAAGAGAAAGAATTACTTGAAAATTTCAAGACTATTTGCGAGATTGACAACGACCGCTATTTTACAATAGGAGCTTCTGCTATTGGTAGCGGAGATATGATACCGGGCGCCAATTATACTTCACTGGCTGAGGACTACAGTAAAGAAAAGTATCTTGATTCAAGAAGCGAGAAAGAACCTAGTGGGTGGATTGTTTCAAAACAAGGTGACGCAACGATTGTCTCATTTGCGAGAGAAAAGAAGTGTAAGTTAATTGTTACTGACGACGAATCTTTACATAAGAAGCTAAAGGGTAGCCCTAATCTACCACAGGCACTAGCTAGCCATAAGTTCCTAGGTAGATATGTGTTTAGTACTATGTCAGAATGGAGTTTGGCCGATTACTTTACTACCAACGGGCTTTATTACGATTACGAAAGAAAGTGGGGTGAAAAGTACCCAGACTTTACTGTATATTCAGATGAGGCTAAAAGCTCTACCTTAGCAATTTTTGAAGTAAAAGACTTCAACTCCATCCAGCCGGAATATCAACGCAGCTATATCTATAACGACGGCAAGAAAGACGTCGCTGTCATTGATTCTGTCCTCAAAGGCTACCCTATTGGTGTGCTGTATTTTAACAAAGTAGCTGATGATAAGTATGAGGTACTCGACGGTCAGCAGCGCATTACTAGTATCGGCCGGTTCGTAACTGGCAAGTTTGCCGTAAAAGATGGTAATGGCAATGAGCAGTATTTCAGTGGTATGGCGGAAGTCCAGCGTGAAAAAATTATGATTGCCCCACTTCTCATATACATATGTGAGGGTGAAGAGCCAGAAATAAAAGATTGGTTTAGAACAATAAATATCGCAGGTGTGGAGCTTGCAAAACAAGAGATCTTAAATGCAGTCTATTCGGGGCCATTCGTAACACTAGCAAAAGAAGAATTCAGTAATAGTCAGAACTCCAATATTCAAAAATGGGGTGCGTATATTGCAGGAGACCTTAAGCGTCAAGCTTACCTAGAGCGCGCACTCGACTGGGTTTCTTACGGTGTGATCGACAGCTACATGAGCAAGCATCGCCATGATCACGATATTACTAAGTTAAAAGGCTATTTTATTACCGTAATAGATTGGATTTCGAGCGTATTCACGGATGTTGAGACTGATATGAAAGGTCTAGAGTGGGGCAGGTTATATGAAACATACCATGAAAAATCGTATAATCCAGTTGAAGTATCGGCGGAAGTACGCAGGCTTCTTGGTGACTATGAAGTCAAAGAAAGACGCGGTGTATTCGAATACATTTTGGGCGGTTCGGTAGACACAAAGCTACTGAACGTGCGTGTGTTTGATGAACCGACTAAAAAGATCGTGTTTGCAAAGCAAACCGAGACAGCAGAAGCTAAGAGTGAGTCAAATTGCCCGCTCTGCGTCGTTGGGCACGACACAAACAAAGAGAGGATTTGGAGTCTTTCTGAAATGGATGCAGATCACGTATCTGCCTGGAGCAAGGGTGGTGAGACATCTATCGAAAACTGTCAAATGCTGTGCAAGACCCACAACCGGTCTAAGGGGAATAGATAATACATGCGTTTTAAAGCATTTAAGAATAAAAATGGCAAAAGAACATAATATTGATTTTAAGCCTTATGAAACTTTTACAAAGTCTGACATTGATGGACGTCAAGCTTTTATCAAAAGTATTTGTGAAATCATATGGAACAACGACAATACTGGTGACGTGGAAGATATAAACAAAGGCTGATCAGAGTTTGACTATCAACCCAACCCAGACGGGTGAAATTATTAGCCTTCTAAACAAAACCCCGCAATTAAGCGGGGTTTTTGTAAGTCTTAGCGAGTTTTGACATACCTTAGTAGTCTAGAAAACAGTTTTTACCTTTGGCACTTACTAACTGCTAAAATATTATACCAAAGGTGACCGTAATGCCTTTGATTTAGCTCTTGGGGGACAATACTATAAATAGATTCTGAGAAGTGGATTAATTTGCAAGTAAGGCTCACTCAAAACTTGAACCGGCAATTTGGTAGCCGTGAAATCTACAGTAGCTCAGATAGGTATTATTGGGTTTGCTGCTTCCGCAAGATTTTAGCCATTTCTTTTCCTTTAGCTAGCTCATCAATTAATTTATCAAGATAGCGAATCTCTTGCATAGTTGGTTCTTCGATGTCCTCAACTCGAATACCGCAAACTACACCTTTAATCAAAACTCGATCAGGGTTCAGCCCAGGAGCTTGGGCAAAGAACGTTTCAAAGTCTGTTTGTTTTTTTAATTGCGTCTCTAGCTCTTTCTGGCTATATCCTGTCAGCCAACAAATGATTTCATCAACTTCTTTTTTTGTGCGCCCTTTTTTCTCTGCCTTTGCGACGTAATGAGGGTAGACACTTGCGAAGCTCGTTGTATAGATTCGATGTTTTTCCATGATGCATGCTTAAAAATCAGCAATTACAATTTTTTTCATGCGCATCATATTCTTAAAAGCATCTGGTTTTTGCATGAGCTCAGTCATATTCTTAGGAATTATTTGCCAGCTAACACCGTACTTATCTTTACACCAACCACATTGCTCAGCCTCCGGAACGGTAGAGAGCTTGGCCCAAAGCTTATTAATCTCAGCTTGGTCTTCGCAAACTACAGAAAGTGAGATTGCTTCATTAAACGTAAAATCTTGCGTAGTACCAGAGTCCATAGCCGTCAACCATTGGCCGTTGAGCTGAAAATCAGCAAACATTACTGAACCTTCATTGGCTGGGCCTGTACTTTCAGGATAACGAGCAAGAGTACCTACTTTAGAATCTTTAAAGACTTCAACGTAGAAGTTAATGGCCTCTTCGGCATGGTTGGTATTGCCCTTACTAAAGAGTAACGATGGAATAATACACGGTCGGTCTTCTCCTTCTGGATTAGTCAGTATTAATTGCCAGGTAAAGCCGTATTTATCTTTGACCCAGCCATAGCGTTTGCTAAATTGGTATTCATCCACTGGCATTAGTGCTTCGCCACCCTCAAGTAGTTTTTTCCATACTTGGTCGAGGTGTTCAAGGGCCTGCTTATCTTGGGCTGGATCAAAGTTAACCATGAAAGATATCGAGGCATTAGGCTTAAACTCTGGCCCGGCATTAATAGCAGTAAAATCATGACCGGCTAAATTGAAGTCTACTGTTAGTTCTTTTCCGGCTAAGTTAAGCTGAAAATCAGCCAAACCCTCTTCCATACTTTTTGGATAGTTACTCCCACCGACGATTTTGCTGCCGGGAAATATCGAAATATAAAAATCAACTGCTTCTTTGGCGTTACCGTCAAACCATAAATTTGGGGTAATCTTTTGGGTAGTCATAATCCCTCCTTGTTATTAGTGTGGTATTTCTATTATACAGTATAGGTACAAGTAGCTCTCCTGATTGTTTTATTTTGTTATATCTTATGTTGCTCCAAACCGTAATGCTCAGCCAAATGATGTTATGAGCTTTCTAAACAAAAACCCCGCAATTAAGCGAGGGTTTTTGTAAGTCTTAGCGAGTTTTGAAATACCTTAGCTGTCTAGAAAACAGTTTTTATCTGTGGCCACCTCCTTGTTCACCTCTTTCCATCATCATTCTGCCGGGGCCGCCTCTGTGACCGCCTAGCCCAATGAGATTGGTAGGAATGTTATTGTCTTTCTCCCATTTTTGCATCTCACTCTTAAGCGCATCCATGGCTTTCTTACGTTCAGCGTCATTGGTTAGTTCGCGTGCGGCCTCCATCTTGGGTTTCATTTCAATCTGTTTAGCAATAATTTTACTCTTTTGATCTCCAGTTATCTTGCCGTTTTTTACTAGCTCGTCAAGATGCGAAGTCATTCTTTCTTGATGTTGCGTGTCTATTACCTTTTGAACATCATCTTTGTTTAAGTTAAATTTACTTGCAATTGCCTGAGCGAGATTATTTGGTGCATTTGTCGTTTGCGCAAATGCAACCCCACCCACAAGAAGTATGCCGGCCATACCCGCTGTAGCTAGGCTAGTAGCCAGTAGGGCCTTTTTCTTGTTTACTTGCCTCATCGTATTGTATACTCCTTTTCGTGTATTAATTGACCATTTACGTAATGTATCAGCGACTTATAACTTATTTTTTCGACGGTCGCTTTGATACGTTACTTTTGGTCTATACCTATACTAGTATAGTAGTCTGAAATTGAGCTGAAACAGCACTATAAAATGTATTAGTGCACAATAAAAAGGTTCATAATAGATCGATCTACCGGTTAAAAGTGTCTTAAAAAAGATTATTTTTTTGTACTATTTTTGGTAGTGGCTTTACGCACTGCAAGTAAGAATATACTAATTAAACCAGCAACACTGGCACTAATAAGTGTGAGGGGTGCGCTACGAAACGGTGCAAAAACTATCAGTAGGGCCGTGGCTGCAATAAGTATGCCAATGATGAGTGTTGAGTAGGTACCAAGCCATTGCAAAGCTGGTGTCTTGGCCTCGCCTTTGAGTAAACCAGAGATCTCATCACGCACCCAGAGGGCTGGCTGTGAGGTGCCCGTAAGATAGGTAAAGAGTACAATCAGTAGCATGAGTGCCAAGGCAACTTTTTCATAGCTGAGTAGGTCTGCAGTGAGTGTAGAGTAGACTACCTGGGCTGAGCCAGAGCTGATAGCTGACACTTGAGCAGTAAGATTAGTTACAAACAAATACCCACCAACATTAATTGATACTATTGAGCTAATAAGTAGCACGGCGGTAACAATTGCTATGTGCATAATTGTTTTTCTTTTGTTGCGCGATACCCATAGGGTGAGAGCGGCAAAAATAAGCACTACAATTGGTAGCCAGAAAGCTAGGTTATTGATAGTATTGACGGCTAGTAAAATGGCCGGAAGATTCTGTACGGTTGCGAGAGGGATAGTAAGATTGAGCCCACTCACATTAAGGTTATTGACAAACCCAAGACCGGCTGACACAAGTGCGCCTTTGAGGTTTTGTAGTACGGGGGCAACATTGAGAATAATCTGATCTTTTTGAATAAATACAACTTCATCTTTGGCAGATGGTTGAGATTTATCATTGGCAGTTTGAATGGTTTTAAGAAGAGCAACGTGGGCTTGTCTATTGGCATTTTGCCAAAACTGATCAAACTGGCTTGAGGCCAAGAGCTTTTGTACTTGATCTGTACTAAAGGTTTGTAGTGAGCCGGTGATTGTTCCGGCTAGGGGTTTGGCTTTATCAGGCAAAAGCTCAGTGACGTACTGATTAACATTTACAGATGTAAAGATTGTCTGTACAGTTTTCTCGGCAATATCGTGCTGAACAGAACTGTTTTTCATAATTGTACTGGTGGCTTTGACCCAAGTATTGGTATCAAATAAAGTTTGGCGTAGCCAGACTGCAGTAATAGCACTACAGAATAAAATAGCGGTTACTAAAATAAATACCCACGTCAGAAATGAACGGCCTGGTTGTGAAG
>JACDEK010000052.1 GCA_013816445.1 Candidatus Saccharimonadota bacterium | reverse complement strand
GTCACCACATACCATCTGTCTCCACCATGCTCTGGGTGTGGTGCATTTCTCCGCGTAAACCATTCATAACTACTTCCTTTTGGGCGAGCAATAAAAACCATGACTTTTTGCTTTACTTTCATAGCTCAATTATAGCGCATTAAAAACCCCAGAAAATTATTTCTGGGGTATATTTATTGCGTAGGAGAACCACGAGGTGCTCCGGTATCCATTTTTTTGAGACGTACAAGTTCTGCTTCAAGTTCTTTAATACGATTTTGACGCCACACGGGGCCGAGTGAGCGTGCATATTCTTCGCCACCGCGATCAGTAGTATCTGGTTCAAGAATTGTCATTTTCTTCTCCTGGGCTAGGGTTTTGGCACTCGCTAGAGAATGCCAGACGAATATACTGTGGTTAATTGAAGGATGGTGGAGTTACATGCCACTCTCTTCTAGGTACAAATTTTATTGAAGAGATTGTACACCTATATGGTTAAAAATGCAATAATAAGCCCTAGAAACATCTAGGGTACTAGTTTAATGAACACATATATCGAAAGTTATTACAGCAAAGTTGCTCAATCATTTCTTCTGCATCTACTCCTTCAACTCCACTACTATCAAGCAGTTGCAAAAGAAGCTCAATGACTGCGTCAAGATAGTATGTCAGCATAGTGCCGTATCGATCTTCTTCTACGAGTGAATAGAATGAATGTACTTGATTACGTATTTTGATATGTATAAGTTTGTGCAGTGATTCAAACTCAATATTATCAAGGCCTGGGCTTGGCAGGCAGCAGCCCGCAAAACGGTATACATGCATATCTACCATGTTATCAGAAAATTGATATATCACAGCAAAACCTGCTCGCTCAAAATATGTTGGGTACTCACTCGGGTCTTCAGCAAGCAAATCCTTCTCCATAATATTATCCTCGATAGCTCAAGGTGCAAATTAAAACAATAATAGGTGAAATTCAATAAAAATGCAATCAGTTCGGCTAATGTTTGTAAAATGGTATAATTTACACTATGGAATCACAACCACTAGCAGACAGGCTCAGGCCCGCAAAACTCTCAGATGTAATTGGTCAACAACACATCATTGGTAAGAGTCAGTTTTTGCGAACTGTCATTGAAAAAGGCCAGCCAGTTAGTATGATATTATGGGGGCCACCCGGCACAGGCAAAACAACTCTGGCACGCATTATTGCTCAGTCAGGTGACTTTGAATACAGCGAGATTTCAGCAGTAACAACTGGCCTTGCCGATGTCAGAAAGGTTATTGAGCTTGCCAAACAAAATTTAGAGATTGGCCGACAAACGGTTTTATTTGTTGATGAAATTCATCGTTTTAATAAAGCTCAACAAGATGCATTTTTGCCACACGTTGAATCAGGTACAATTATTCTGATTGGTGCTACCACCGAAAACCCCAGCTTTGAGGTGATAGGGCCACTACTTTCACGCTCGCGAGTAGTTGTACTTGAGCCACTCAGTTCAACAGACATTCAAGAAATAATTATGCGAGCACAAAAAGAGCTCAAGAATAAAACAATTGATGCAGTGGCAGTTGAGCTACTAGCCGAACTGGCTGGTGGTGATGCTCGTATGGCACTAAATGGTCTCGAGGCGGCTGCCGCTATATCTGGTAAATCTATCGAGCCCGAAGACATTAAACAGGCTATGCAAAAAATGTCAGCCAAGTATGATAAAGGCGGTGAATATCACTACAATCTTATCTCAGCCTATATCAAATCTATGCGCGGTAGTGATGTTAATGCAACGTTATATTATTTAGCCAGAATAATAGCAGGCGGTGAAGACCCAAAGTTTGTAGCCAGACGCAATATAATCTTTGCCAGTGAAGACATTGGTATAGCAGCACCCGCTGCTCTCAATTTAGCTGTATCAACTTTTCTAGCAGTTGAGCGTATTGGTTTACCTGAGTGTAATTACAGTCTATTTGAATGCGCCATCGTACTTGCAAAGAGCAAGAAATCACGTGCAGTTGCTGATGCTATGAGTGCCGCAATCAAAACCTCCAAAGAATACCCTAACGCACTTGTGCCCCTTCATTTGCGCAATGCCCCAACAAAACTTATGAAAAATCTAGGTTACGGTAAAGATACCAAATGGGAAGCAAACTTTCAGCACCCTAAAGGATTTTTACCTGAAGAATTAAAAGATTTACAGCTTTTTGAAGACTAAATATACTTCTGTTTTATTCCATAACGAAATGCATTTATAACCTGATAGGGTTGATAGCTAGAAAGTCATAACACAATAAAACATCTACATCCCCGTAGGATCCCAACAAGTACGATAATTTTCATTGAGATTACTGATCTTCTCCATATCTTCTGCGTCTAGCTCAAAATCAAATAGTTCAAGATTATCTTGCATACGTACTTCGCTAGTACTTTTAGGAATAATCACATTACCGAGCTGCAAATTCCAACGCAATAGTATTTGTGCAGCGTGTTTGGCGTGTTTGGCAGCAATCTCAGAAATAACAGGATCTTGCATGCGCCTTCCGTGAGCAAGTGGACTATAGGCTTCAAGTTGAATTTTGTTTTCCTGACAGTAATCAAGTAGTAATTTTTGATACAAAAATGGATGAAACTCCACTTGATTTACCATTGGCACTTCATCGGTATTTTCAATGAGTTCAGCTAGCTGTTCTTCGGTAAAATTACACACTCCTATCGCCTTGGCTCGACCGGACTTATATATTTCTACCAATGCCTTCCAGCTTTCAAGTCTTTTTTCGGGCACTGGCCAATGCAATAAATATAGATCAACATAATCCACCCCTAATTTATCAAGCGACTTATCAAAGGCTTTCAGAGTTTTCTCGTAGCCTTGGTCTGAATTCCATAACTTAGTTGTGATAAACAAATCTTTGCGCGGCACATTACTTTGTGCAATTACCTTACCAATACTTTTTTCGTTTAAGTAAATACGTGCAGTATCAATGTGTCTGTATCCGGCAGATAAGGCATGATTAACTGCCGAGTGAGTACTTGGGCCCGGTACGATTTTCCAGGTGCCATAACCAATTAACGGCATTTTTACACCATTTCGTAAGGTAACAGTAGACTGGGCTGTGAGTTTCTTGGTATTTTTCATACTATTTATGTTAACTTGAAACCATCACATATACAATTTTTTCGAAGTAGTATTTCAGACCAATCGCCCATTACAATAAGCATACATCTCACACAAATATTTCTTCAAGAAGTTATCCTGTAAATCTACAACAAAAAAGCCGCTTTTGATGAACTAATTTATGTATAATAAACATAAGTGTAATTGTGCTTAATTATAGTTTCACTTTTATAATCTATGGAACAAAACTCCCCCACCAAACAAGCTCAAGATGATGCGCAGGTTCAAAGCCAGGTAGTAGATGTAACTGCTACTGCCCCATCAGATAGCAAAACTCCGCCCGAGGGTACTGAAGGTATTAATCTTGAGGCTTTTAATAAAAAAGATATTGAACCCATACTCAAACAAAGCTTGGTTAAAAAAGGTCTTATCAAGACAGAATATCTAAAAAATATTGAACACGCTGTCACTACCTATAATATTAATCTAATTGATTATTTAATCAGTCAAAATATTGTCACTAAAGAAAATATTGGTCAAACTATCGCTGAACATTTTGGTTGTAACTATATTGACCTAGAGATCAATCAGCCAAGTAAAGAGGTGATTCGAACTCTTCCTGAAGATATCAGTATCGGCTATAGAGTAGTTGTGCTCGATGCAGATGATCAAAACATTCTCGTTACAACCGATAATCCTAAAAGCCCTGGCTTACAAGAAAAATTACAGCAATTATTTGCTGGTAAACATATTAGTCTAGCGTATTCATTACCAGAAGACTTAGATCAAGTATTGGTTTACTATCGCAAACCTCTCGAGACTCGTTTTAATAAGATTATTCAGGAGCAGGCCCATGTGGCACCTGAGATTATCGATGAGATCATAAAAGACGCAATTATTTTAGACGTCAGCGACATTCATTTTGAGCCCCAAGAAAATGTCGTGGTTATTCGTTTTAGAATAGACGGTATTTTACATGAGGCTAGTCAGCTACCAAAGCAATACTATGAAAAAATTCTTAATAGACTCAAGGTGCAGTCTAGAATGCGTATCGACGAACACGGCTCAAGCCAAGACGGAGCTATTCGCTACATAGCCGATGAAGAACCTATTGATATTCGTATCTCGATTGTTCCTACTATAGATGGCGAGAAAGTTGCACTGCGTTTGCTAGCTGGTAATTCACGGAATCTCAATTTTAAAAATCTTGGTTTCAACGTTGTTAATTTAAAAACAATTAACCATCAAATTCACCGACCATTCGGTATGATCGTCACAACTGGCCCGACAGGCTCTGGTAAAACCACCACCCTCTATGCACTCTTAAAGCAACTTAATAATCCTGATATTAACCTCACTACCATTGAAGATCCGGTTGAGTATAAGATTCATGGCGTCAATCAAATACAAGTAAATGCCGCTTCAAACCTTACCTTTACTGAGGGCTTGCGTACCATTGTGCGGCAAGACCCCGATATTATTCTTGTAGGTGAGATTCGCGATGAAGAAACAGCTAAGCTTGCGGTCAATGCTGCCCTCACTGGTCATTTACTGTTTACTACTTTTCATGCAAATGACGCCGCCACTGCCATACCAAGATTTATCGACATGGGTGTGGAGCCTTTTTTACTAGCATCAACTCTCAATGCTGTTATTGCCCAGCGACTCGTTCGCCTTATTCACCCACAATGTCGAATGCAATATACCGTATCAATTGAAGACCTAAAGGCCCATCTGCCACACGCCGAAGTATTCTTTAAAGAACCACAGATTAAACTCTACTACGGTAAGGGCTGTGAAGCCTGTAATTTTACCGGGTTTAAAGGTCGCTCTGCCATATACGAAATAATTACAGTCACACCAAATATGAAAAAACTGATTATGAAGAACCCTTCATCTGAAGAGATCTGGGAAGTAGCACGATCAGAGGGTGTCAAAAGCTTGTTTGAAGATGGCCTAGATAAAGTAAAGGCTGGCAGAACCACCCTAGAGGAGCTAATGCGTGTTGCAGAATCAAAACAATAAAATCACTGATATAAAGCCGGTAGAGATTAAGCTTGGTATTACCAAGCCGACAGATGATGCCAAAAATACCTTACCAGCTGGCCCTGATCCCAATGATATGAAAGTCAAAAAACTCGCACCCGGTTCGGTCAGTCGTGAAAGTAAAGAATACTTGGTTGATAACCTTAGTATGCTTATTGCATCGGGCGTACCTATTGGTGAAGCACTCGAAACTATCGGCAAAGAAATGCCCACAAAAAAAGTCCGTAAAGTAATGGATGAAATGTGTGCGAAGGTTGATGAAGGCAGTGCTTTCTGGATAGCTCTGCGCGACAGCGGCATGCTTGATACATCAGCAGTAGCAATTATTCGCGCCGGAGAAGAATCGGGTCGACTTTCAGAAAACCTACATGTAGTTGCCGAGCAAATTCATAAAAACAATATAATGACCTCTAAGGTTCGTTCGGCATTACTATACCCTGCTTTCTTGATAGTTTTACTCATTCTTGTAGGGAGTGGAATTGGCCTATTTTTA
>JACDEK010000117.1 GCA_013816445.1 Candidatus Saccharimonadota bacterium | reverse complement strand
CTCTTTTCGGTGTAAGAGAAGTTTACGGCTACTGGTTGGCTCATAGTCTTTTATACCTGATGCAAATTTGTACTGGGTAATATGAGCATTTGTGAGATAGGCTTCGTCGCCCTGAAAGCTCACAAAGCTTCCCTTGAGGCTGATTGAGCCTTGTTTGACGCTCTTTACCTCGTGACCTGCCAATACTAAACCCGCAATGAGAGTCTCAGTAATCTCATAGTCGTGGCGGGCGCGTCTGTTGGTTGCTAATATCTTCATATGCTTATTATACTCTATTGAAGTACGACTGAAAGGTGATATTACTTGATAAATTAGGTATAATTGGCTATATGAATACACTAAAAAGTCTGGTTCAGGCGATAATTCAAGAAGCTTTCACTGAAGAGTATGGTAGCTCAGACTCTACTGTACAGGTAGAATATTGCGATTTAAGCTTTGGACACTTTACAACAAACATTGCTCTTACAAGTACAAAAGAACTGCAAGAGTCACCAAGTGAAATAGCTCAAAAAATCATTGCACGTCTTGATAAGAAGGCAGAATTTAGCCATATAGAGATGCAATTACCGGGGTTTATTAACGTTCGTTTGAAGCCAGAGGTGTTATTAAGTCATTTACAGCAGATATATGATGACATTGACGGTGTAGTTGGTAAGCCTGGTGAAGGCAAAAAGATGATTATTGATTATTCTCACCCAAATATTGGTAAGCCTATGGGGGTACATCACTTGCTCTCAACGGTAATCGGTGATTCTATTAAAAAAGTCTATCTACAGCTAGGCTATGAGGTTATAGCTGATAATTTTGTAGGTGATCTAGGGACTCAGTTCGGAAAGCTCATTCACGCTGTGAAAACCTGGGGTGATATGGCTACAATAGAAAAAAACCCTGTAAGCGAACTTTTGAAACTCTATGTTCATTTTCATATAGAGGCTGAAAATGACGATTCTCTCGATGAGGCAGGGCGGGCTGAATATAAAAAAATTGAAGATGGTGACCCTGAAAACCGTGCACTTTTAAAGAAAATTCAAGCTTGGAGTATGGCCGAGATGCTTGCTTTGTATGATGAGCTCGGGGTTTCATTTGACTATATGCATGGTGAGAGTTTTTATGAGGATAAACTAACGGGTATTATTGATTTGGGTAAAAAGAAGCAAATCTTTACTGAAAGTCAGGGTGCACTCGTCTGTATGCTTGATAATTCTGATGAGCCACCAGCAATTATTCAGAAAAAAGATGGTACTAGCTTGTATTTGACACGCGATCTGGCAAGAATAGAATTTTGGGAGCAGACTTGGCATCCTCAACTTATGATTAATGTTGTTGATGTTGCGCAAAATTTGCAGTTGCGCCAGGTCTACGAGGTCTCGCATAAGCTTGGTTTGACAACAGCAAAGAATATTCATGTGTCTTTTGGTAGAATGCAGTTCAAAGATGGCAGTATGAGTACCCGTAAAGGTAACATTATCTTGGTAGAAGATGTTATAGCTGAGACAAAAAGAAGAGTAAGAGATCAGATAGTCAGTCTCTCAAAAGACTTAAGTCAATCACAAGAAGATGAATTAACAGACTTACTAGCAATTAATGCTATTAAATATAATATATTGCGCCAAAATAGACAGTCTAACATTACTTTTGATTGGGATAGTATACTGAGCCTTGAAGGAAATAGTGCTCCATATCTGGCATATACCTCTGTGCGTATACAGGCAATAAAAAGACTGGCAGATGAAAAAGTGTCTTCTGTTAATGCAAATGATCTAGAGAAATCATTAGATGCCGAGGAGACAGAGCTCTTACTGCAGTTAAGTAGGGTTGATACAGTCTTTTTACTTGCTGAAAAGAATTTTCAACCAAGTGATATTGCAAACTACTGCTATGAGCTATGCCGGATATATAATGGGTTTTATCATAGGCATCCAATCATTACAGACAGTGGTGTCAGTCAAAAAAGACTCTTGCTAAACAACGCTTCACTGCGAGTACTTGAGAGATGTTTTTCTGTCTTAGGTCTAAAGATGCCAGAAAAGATGTAGATTCT
>JACDEK010000116.1 GCA_013816445.1 Candidatus Saccharimonadota bacterium | reverse complement strand
ATTTTATCCTATTCAAGCATTATAACTCCTAGTGTAACGATTCAGGACTTTGGGGCACAGCCGGATGGTCTAGGCTTGCCATATATCCTTCTAACTATCTATCAAGTAATTAATTTTGTCATTGCCTTTATTATTCTGACTTACAAGCATAATAGATCAAAAACAATCTCAAAAAACCAAATAAAATTTGTACTGATAGCAAGCATCCTGACTCTAAGTATCAATATATTTGCGAATTTCGTACTACCAATATTAAAAATTGACACAAATACGATACTTTTAGGTGGAGCTTCTTTGTTTATATTTTCAATTATTGTAGGTTACGCGATTGTTCGTCATAAACTTTTTGACATTCGGCTAGTAGTTGTACGGTCAATAACATATCTTCTTTCAATTGGTGTAATAGCATTTATCTACAGTCTATTGGCCTTTCAGCTCACTGGTCGATTTGTAGATAACTTAAATAGTGGTACAAGAGATCTACTCTATGTGGTACTGACGGTTATCTTAGCTTTTACCTTTGCACCTCTCAAGAGGTTCTTTGAGAAAGTGACAACACGTGTTTTTTACAGAGACCACTATGATGCGCAAGATTTAGCTAATGAAGTTGGGCGTATACTAGCCAGTGAGATAGATCTAGACAAAGTCTCTAATAGAGTACTCAAAGAAATAACTAGCAAGATAAAAATTGAAAAAGGTGAGATTATTGTGTTTGGTGAGAAGCAGTTGTTTTATGAAAACAATGTTTTTAAAGAAGACGGTGAGCAGATTAGCTCAAGAGAGCTCAAAAAGCTTGGGCGCTTGCTAGTAGTGGCTGATGATTTGCAAAGTGGTGAGCGCAAAGAGCTAATGAAAAAGTACGGGGTAAGTATTAGCTTGGCTCTGCGCACTAGCGAGAAGTTTATTGGCTATATGCTACTGGGTGAAAAAAAGAGTGGTGATATCTATAATGATGAAGATCTTAAAGTGCTACGTATTATCGCTCAAGAGGTGAGTGTAGCTATAGCAAATGCCCTTAGCTTTAAAGAAATTCAACTCTTTAGTGAAACCTTGGCTGAGCGAGTACGCCAGCGTACAGCCCAGCTCAAAACTGCCAATGACCAACTCAAAGAGCTCGATCAAGCCAAAGATGAGTTTATAAGTATGGCCTCTCACCAATTGCGCACACCACTTACAACCGTAAAGGGCTACGCCAGTATGCTAGAAGAAGGTGACTTTGGTAAGCTAAGCAAAGAACAAAAAGATACTGTCGAACTCACTCTAGATGGTGCAAATCGTATGGCGCGCTTGATAGATGATCTCTTAAATGTTAGTCGTATGGATGCCAATAGGTTTTTCTTAGAGGTAAACGAGGTAGATCTCAATACGCTTGTTGAGCAAGAAGTACAGCAACTACAATCTATGGCGGCGGGTAAGCAGGTGAAGCTCACATATATACCACCACATACTAAGATTCCTACTATTCGCCTTGACGAGACTAAGACCCGTCAAGTAATAATGAACTTGGTAGACAATGCTATTCATTATAGTAGGCCAGAGGGTGCAGAAGTACAGGTGGGTATGATGCTCAGTGATAGTCATGTGGTATTTACCGTAGTAGACAACGGTATTGGCGTACCAGCTGCTGCTCAAGGCAAACTCTTTACCAAAATGTTTCGTGCGGGTAATGCCAAGACAGCCCGCCCCGATGGTACCGGTCTGGGCTTGTACTTGGTAAAACGTGTGGTGCAAGATGAAGGCGGCGAGCTACTCTTTGAAAGTACTGAGGGCAAAGGAAGTACCTTTGGTTTTAGAATTCCGTTGAGTGGTATACCCAAAAGCGTTGAAGAAGCCAGTAAAAAAGTAGGGGCCAAGGTTGCGGCCCAGCATGCTCATGAGTAGGTTTGGTAGATTTTGTATGTTAGATGTTTGAATTTAGCTGAGCAACTTTTGGTTTTTCTAGTCTCCGTCATTCTGAACTCGATTCAGGATCTAGAAATACACAGAAATAATCTGGATCCCTAATATCGAATGCGGTTACACGTCGATTCGAGCCTGCCTGCCGGTAGGTAGGGATGACGGGGAAGACTTGCATATTCGTATTATGTTCGGTATAATAGAATATACAAA
>JACDEK010000007.1 GCA_013816445.1 Candidatus Saccharimonadota bacterium | reverse complement strand
TGCGTACCCACTGACCAGAAGTAGCAAGACCAGCAGCACCAGCCCTAGCAGCACCAGGAGTAAGTGTAGACCATGAGTTACCAGAGATTGAATACTTAAACAGCGTCACAACAGCGTTCCCTAGTAAATAAATGGCGTTCTCATCACCCTCAATAACGTAAGTAGAAGTAGCATCAGGGTTAATCGTCCAGATTGCCGTAGTAGTTATAACTGTTCCTGTATTAGAAGCTATGACTCTCTTTTGCCCTGCACCTGTTCCACCAGTTAAGCGTATCTGATAGTTAGTCCATTGGTTCACTGTCCAAGTTTTTGCACTGTTAGTTAGTGTTGAAGCAGCACCAGCGGTGGCTGTACCTGTTACAAATTGTGTAACACCAGAGGTAGAGATCATTTTACCGTCAGTAGCGAAAGTTGCTGGAGCTGAGGTAACTGAGCGAGCTGTCCATGTATTAGTTGCAACATCGTAGTATTGGAAGGAAGTAGCTGACATTGTACCAGCTTGCCAGACGTAGAACCTGCCTGAGCGTATTTCATAGACAGAAGTAGCGTCTAGGACTGTTCCCGAAGCGGTAAATGTAAAGACTGCGTTTGCACCTGTTGTATTGTATAAGATAGTGGCCTCACGCCCTGCGCCAGCCCCAGCCGTGATTCTGACGGTGTACCCGACTAATGAGCCTGGGATAGTGAGGTTGGTTGTCATAGTTGTAGCAGAACCAGCAGTAGCAGTACCTGTTGGGCCAGCAGAGGCATACGTTCCAGTAGCACCAGCAGATAAAGTACCTCCAAGTGTAACTGTGGCTATTTGTTGCCAAGCATCTTCTTTAGGTAGGTATAGGTATTGAGCTGTCGTAGAGACTATATACAGTTGTAGTGCGTTAGGGTCTTCAGAGTTAGAGGATATAACGTGTGCCCCAGCCAGAGTTGCTACTGGAACAGGTGTCATAAACTCCCAAGTTTTTCGGTCTAGCGTTTTCTTTAATGTATTCGTAGTAGCCATGATGTCTCCTAATTGGTGATTATTTGTTGTCTTAGTTGATTAGCGTTGGTATTCATCTGATTCATGATTGTGTTTGTGGCAGCGTAGCCACCGATGTTGGTTTGGTTAGTTACTGTACCTACGGTAGTTACGGTTGAAACAGTCGTGACAGTCGTGACAGTAGTGACAGTAGTGATAGTTCCTGAGAGCATGGTCACACGAAGATCAGCAGCAATACCTTGCACACCTGACAGAAATGCTAGTTTATTTGTAAGATGAGCTAGTTGGTCGGATAAGTTTTGCGAAACTGTATCTTCGAATGGTAGATTACCGTCAGCGTCAAGTTGTACTTGTACTGCTTCACCATTAGTACCCTTGAAAGGCAATACATAGTTAGGGACAGGGAAGGATAGATTATTGATTGTTTGGGCGAGGGAATCTAGCCCCTCTGTTATCGGTGCAGTGTTTAGCTCTGGGGCTTTGATAGCCTTAATAGCTTTAACTACAGAATCTAAACCTTTGGTCAGTTTAGATAGGTCGAGTTCTTTTTCTTTGACTATTACGTCGGCAGGTTTTACTTCTATCTTTGGTTCAAACTTCAGTTTACTAATCTCGCCAACAGCAGTGACTACATCTTCAAAATATTCTTTTATATCTTGAAAGTTGTTAATAGATAATGACTCTACAGGCTTTGGTAGTTTTGGCGCTTCTGGTAATTTGAGTTCTGGGTATTCAGTAGGTAGTTTGGCTATAGCGTCAGATACTTCCTTTAGTGCGCTAGTTACCGAAGATAGGTCTGTAGCGGGGATGTCAATCTTATTAACAGCATCTACAACCTTTTGTATATCGGAAGGCTTTGCTAAGTCATTGACTACATCAACCCTTTTAGTCTGCTTTTCAGCTAATATGACAGCATTGGATACTTGCCTACCAGTGTTCTCTATCACATCCTGTAGTTTTTTGTCTTTGGCGAGGTTTTCTCTCTGGGCATTAAACTGGTCTATTCGTTCTTGATCCATTATAATCCTTCGCCCAATTAGTTAAATAGTACCACAATTATTGCCACAGGTGTATTCTCTCGTTGTATGTTCTGCTGTCCTCGGTAAACGTAGCATCATTCTTGGCATAGGTAGCATCGTGTTTAAAATCACCGAGCCAGGTAAACGAATGGTGTTGGTGGTGGATACAGGGGGTCTCACAGAAGTCCCACACCCCTCTAGCTTTGGCCGTGTTAGCTAGTTCATCATCAACATAGTTATGTAGATATGGGTACAGGACACGATTGGGCATATCCACTACACCAGACTGTTCTTCTATATATTTACGTCTGATAATAGAGATAGAGTGATATTTAGTGTTAGGGTTGCCGTCATGCACACCAAGTACCATTACTTGTGGGTTTTCTTCTAGCTTCTTCAGGGGTGCAACGTCCCAGTCCTTTAAGAATAGAAAGTCGTCATTTGCCCAAAAGAATATATCCTCGTCTGAGTTCTCGTATATCTCTTGTAAAGCGTCTGAGTAGCAAGGGTTGCCAGTATTCACTATGGCTTCAGCACCAGTGTCTTTGGCGGCTAATATAGACTCTCTGTCGTGAGCTTCCACACCCCAATACAGCTTGTACTCGGAGTTAGTAGCTTCCTTTATATTGTCGGCTACTTGCTGTAGCTTCCCAGCTCTACCGAACGTAGGTATGTATATTCCCAGCATTTATAACCTCCAGTTTAGGTAGTGGTACTATAAGCGTTCCACCATTATTGACATATTCTTTTTCTCTCTTTATTATTTCGTCAGCGAAAAACCAAGGCCCAATTATCATATACTCTGGCTTGCGTTCTCTGGCTTCTTCTTCAGATATAATCGGTATTCCAATAGCGTTAAAGTATTTGCCGACTTTTTCAGGATTACGTTCTACTGCAAAGGCTATGTCTACTTTGTCAAATCCACAAGCTTGCCAGATAGTAGCACCTCTTGTTGAGGCGGCTAATATAGCTACAGTTTTACTACTGGCGTTAGCTTCGTCCACAAACTCTGTCAATTCATTCAGATTGTCCCAAACGTCGTTAGCAAACTTAACATAAGGCTCTAGTGTGTCTAGCTTGAAGTCTTTTTCGATTGTACGTTGTTTTTCAACACTGTCTTGTGGTGGGTGTGCACCCTTGTGGGCAACAATAGTGCGGATACTCCCGCCGTTCACCATGCTGGTCGATAGGTCTATAACTTCCAACCCATGTCGTTCTAGCAGTGGTTCGAGGCTGAGTAGAGTGTAGTACTCAAGATGTTCGTGGCAGAAGTTATCAACAGCATTTAATTGCATTGTTGATAAAAGATAATTCTGTTGTATTGTCCAGATACCGTTGCCCTCTAGTACATCTGCTACTGACCCAACAAAGTTATTTGGGTCGTCCATATCGTAGAAGCAACTAATGGATGTGATTACATCAAACTTGCGGGTTGGGAACATTGCTGAAGGGAAGAAGTCGTTTACTATCTCGTCAGCGTGTTCTTCGGCCATCTTGCAATACTTGGAAATAGGGTCAACGCCCACTCTGTACACTCGTTTTGGGACATAGCTCAACAGAGTCCCATCGTTACTAGCAATGTCTAACCAACTCTTAGGCTCAGGGAAATGCCCCATAGTATCCCATACAATGTCTTTCAAGTCGTCTTTAATACTGTTAGAAACGCCCGATTTAAAGCCGTAGTTCTCGTGGTACATCTCTGCACTAGGTGTCGTATCTCTTAACTGTACCAACTTACAATCCTCGCAGATTACAGCAACAATAGGATACTCTGGGGTCTTTGAGTCATCTTCTCTGAAGTCCGATGTTGCTTGTACTCCAAGATCAAGAAACTCTACTACCTCACCTTTGCAACTTCTACATTGTTTGATGGTTCTCACTTTTTTCTCCAATATTCTAGCGTATCGTGAAGAGTACGCTCTAAGTTATATTCTGGCTTCCACCCCGCCTCTATTAGTTTTGAACTAGTGGCATAGTAAGTTTTTTCTAGCGTTGCTCGCCTAACAAGTGAGGTGTCGGTAGATGTCGGTATTGGCGCTTTAGCTTGAGCGACTAGTCTGTCTAGGATTGACTGCATCTCTACTGGTTCGTCTGAGGCTATGTTGTAGATGTATGGTTCCATATCTATGGCTAATCTGTAGGCTCTGACAACATCTCTAACGTCTAGGTATGACTTAAAACTAGTTAGATCACCATGTCGTAAAATATCTTGATCCCCACGTTCTATAGCTACTATTTGTTTGGCAAAAGATGATACAGCGAATGGGCCGTCTTGACCTGGGCCAGTGTGGTTATTGGTGCGAGTAACCACAACCTGCATTTCGTACATGCCAGCGTAAATAGACGCCATCTGTTCCATCGACAGTTTAGATACCCCATATGGTGTTCTTGGTTGAACTGAGGAGGTTTCGCTCAGGGGCGTATCATCAGTAGCTGGTGTATACACTTCAGTAGACGAGGCTAATAATACTCTACATGTTAGGTCGGCTTTTCTTATTGCCTCTAATAGATTGACACTCCCACCTATGTTACTAGCCATACAACCTATGGGATTCTCGAACGACTCGGGGATGCTTGTCATAGCTGCTAAATGGAATATGTAGTTTGGTCGCTGTTTATCTAAGAACTCATGTAGGTCTAGTGAGGTCACATCCAGTCCGTCCAGTAAATCATAACCTATCACTTCCATCCCCTCTGATTCAAGCAATCTAGTTAGGTGTTGGCCGACAAACCCTCTGTTCCCTGTAATAAGTGCTTTCACTCCAACTCCTCTATAAAAGTTACGTTTTCGTCATACCCTCTATCGTACATAGTTTTCTTGTAGTAATCCTTATAGTCTTTCCAGTTGGCCTCGTTAGCGAACGTCCAGCACAGCCCGTCAGTCATGTGACCGACTAGATACCCCATATTTTTAACACTGCTGGATAGGCGTGAATCTTCTTGCATTTTAGACCGACTGCCCTCCCAAGGCGTTTCATCATATCTAAGCCCAGCATCATATAATGTGCGACGTACTATACTTGGGCCACCAACACATCCAGGCCAAGGATTTATCGTTTTCCCGTTTATGGTCATTTCTCGCAGTTTGGCTCTAGGATCTTTAATCGCATCAGCGTCAATTCCTAGCTGTCCGAGATTTGGTATCTTATCGAAGTATTCTTCAGCGAGCGTGTCCCAACCCTTAGATAGGTGCATGTCGTTGTCTAGTCGCATTAAGTGGGTGGCATTGAACTCCTTTAGCCCAGCTTGCCAGCCAATATTGGTAGCCTTGCCAGGATAGTAGTTAGCGTCGTTTAGTATGACCTTATCGGCTCTGTTTCTCTCTACAAGGTTAGATAGGTATTCCCTCGTCCCGTCGTCGGAGTTATTATCAACCACGACTAAGTAATAGGGAACTTCTACCGTATCCCACAAAGCTCTTAGAGTACGTTTCGTGTAGTCTAAGCGATTGTAAGTACAAAGACTAATGAGTAGTTTCATATTCAGTCCAGTCTATTACTATTGATGACTTAGGCAGCTTTTCAGCCAGTCCTTTGGCGTAGAGTTTTTCGGCGTGCGCTTCGGATACGTTCATGTTACCTTCAGCCGTCTTAACCGTAACAAGCTTGCCTGTCTTTTCTATCGGCCAGCTCTTGATGAGTTTAAGCAGGTGATCTTTCTTGATCTTGCTCCAGACTTCTATAACGTGTGCGCCATTGTTTGAGCCAGCCTTGCCGAGCTGAAATAGTTTACGTTGGGATAGTCTCTGATCAATTTTATGTATCGGAATCTCTCGCTTATAAACAGACATGCAGAAGTTTATGTCGTGGAGGCCGTAACCATCTTGGTCTACATTGTGAGATGTCATTTTAACAAACTCACCATAGTTCTTAATGTTCCAGCGTATATCTGTGAAGAAGTAGGGTTTTTTTAGTTCGTCAAAGACTTCCCGCTTTATTAACAAACAGCCAGTACCACAGAAGATGATTCTATTATCTACCTCAAATACCGAACCTCTACCTTCTTCGTTTATTGGATAATCAGCCGTAACTATAGCCTTGTCTTCTGCTAGTAGTAGTTCAAGGGTGTTGTTATGTAGCACCATGTCGTCTTCTACTATCCAGATGTGAGTTATAGATTTATCTTTTAAGGCTCGTTCTACTGGTTCTTCAAAACACTCTGGAATTGGGCGACGATGAGAGAAGTATATCTTGTGGTCTACGCCTTTAAGGTTCTGTAATAATTCGTCAGCCGTCTTAGAGAATACAAGCCCACGACTAGGGAATATAATTCCGACTTTCATAGTACAGTCTCGTACTTTCTGCCGTCGTTCAGATACGGCTGGTCTTTATCATCATAAGATATAAATGGCGGTGTTTCTTCCCATATCTTAATGTTCCTAATTCTGTTTAGTGCGCCCCTAAACATATCGGCGTTCTCTGGGGTAATCATACCTGACACTAGGTCTCGCCCAACCTCAGTTATTTCATAAATGTCGTGCGCTCCGTTGTTGGTGTGTTTCTCGCCTAACTTATTAAGTTTGCGTTGCCCTGCTGTTCTAACCATCGGGAATATAGGTAATCCAGCCGAATACAGTACGAGCCCAAATCTCAAGTCGTGTAAACCATAATAAACCTTATTCAATTTACGAGGCCAGAAGTGGATAGTGTCTTTGTCCACGAACGGGTCAAAGGTTGTATCGGTTCGCCAGATTGGTTTCTCCATGTTCTCTAGTACCTGTTTGGCGACTAGCATAAAGCCAGTACCAGTCCAGTAGGCGAAACCCTTGGGGTCATGCAAGACTGTGGAGTCACCATCCTGCTGGAACGGGTAGTCTAACGCTACGACTGGATAGTTACGCTCAAACATCTCCTGTAGTATCCCTTCAGGGATAATCATGTCATCTTCGCAGAACAGTAGAGCGAACACATCTGGGTCGGCTAAGGCACGTTCTGTGGGCTCATTGAAGCACTCAGGAAGGCTTTTCTCGTGCGCCCAGAATATCTCATAGTTCAAGCCATCTAACTCGCCTAGAAGTTCCTCAAGCGTCTGACTGTACATGAGTCCCCTACTCGGCACTATAACTGCAAGCTTGTCCACTTTAGCCCTTTAGTTCTGGGTACTCTACTTTAAGTTCTTTGATTAGGACTAGTATCATCTTTAGTGCGCCAGTGAACTGTTGCACCTGGTTGACGTGATCAGCCATATTCTGAAAGCCTTTGTTCTTTAGCGTTTCGTTGTCGCTTTCGGTTAGTCGGGTAGCATGGATAATGTCTACCCTAGCTCGCCACATAGCATGTTGAATCTCATTAAACTGCTCTTGTAGAAAAGTCAGTTTCATCATTGGCGGAACATCTATGTCCTCTGTAACTTCATACTTTTTAATAGTTGCTTTGTCTATTGCTAGTGGTGACTTCATAAGATACCCTCGTTTACGTTATAACAAGAGTGTAGCTTTTTTTGTTACGACTTGCAAGTATTATTTCCTGCCCCTCTTATTGCTTGTCACACCTGTTATGAACAGTTCAGTTTCGTTAATGCGATTAGCTGCTCGAGCCTCTATCATTTCAATATCTATCTTATCCCACATGGCCGATTCATTAAGGCCCTGGTTAGCAGCAAGCGCTCGAGTCTTGTCTTCTATGACTTTTACTGTGTCAGCCCTACCTGGGCCTGGGGTTATTGCTTGTGGCACATGTTCTCCTTTATTAGCCCATAACTATATCTTACTACATAAACAAAGAGACGCCTCTAGAAAGCGTCTCAATGTACCAGTGGTTCGGTTATCTAATGTCTAATGACAAATCCGAAGCCTGGACGTAGGGAAGTGACACCGTAGAGAACATCTACAGTTACTAACCAACCTAAGTGTTCCTGCTTGTACTGAGCCTGAGTCCTAGGAGTCATCTGCATAGCAATAGCTGCTGCATCCTTGTGGAAGAACAAGCTAGAGTATTCGTTAACAGTAGTAGTCAAAGAAACTAAGTTCTGAGACATGTAAACCACTGAACCGTAGATTGTTCCAAGCTTACCATTTTTGATAGCTTCACCTGTACCAAGAGCGTCGTAACGAACGAACTTGTCAATGGCAAGTAGTTCTGCTTCACCTTTAGGGTGAACAACCATTGAGCGGTCAGTACGAGGAGCTTTGTTCTCGCTAAGGTATCGGTTCACAGTCAAGATAAGGTTATCGTTGATAGCTGTACCGAAAGCACCGTAGCCAGTGAAAGCTGCTGTCATAACTTTAGCTATGTCATTATCAACTTTTTCTGCGATTGCGTAAGCTGCTGCTTGCGTGTAGTCGCTACGAGTTGAGTAGTTAGACTGTGTAGCCAAAATATCTTCAACCAAGAACGAACTTTCGTAGTGGCGGTTGATAGTAATGGTAGTTTTTGTCTCAGTGTTATAGTTCAGGGTAACTACAGTGTTTTCCGATTTGATGTTGGCGGTGATGCCAGACACGTTAGGGATTTCAACTGTTTGACCCGAACTTTTTACGTCACTGTCATAGTGACGGATTAGAGGCAAAAGAACCAAGTTTGATTTAACAAACATGAGAACTTCTTTGCTCCAAATGTTAGGTCTAAAGACGTTACCGCCTGTATTACCTTCGTTTACTTTTCCACCTGATATTGAGTATGCGCCTGATGGCATGATTTTGTATCCTTTGAGTTAAGTTATATTAACCCGCTAGTGCCTTGCTAATCTCATCATGATTTTTTTCAAACCAAGCTTGGTCGTTGCTATCGACTAACTGTGCTACGTTTTTAGACGTAATAGTTGTGTCAGAAGCGTAAACTGCTGTGTTAGATGAGCTTGCCTGTGGTGGTACTGCGGATTGTTTTTGGGCAAGGTTTTCAAGTGCATGACGACCACCTTCACTCTTAAGATTAGAAACAAAGTCTGGTCTTCGGTACAAATGGGCTGCAACGTCTTCCATATCTACAAGATACGGTCGTTCAGTTGCAATTTGCATTAAGTCCTGTCTGTGTTCTTTCATCTCAGGGTTAGCTTCAAACCAATCCCTAACATATAACCTAGTTTCATTGACGTTCTGTTTTTCGACTATTGCGTTAAGCGTTGGGTCGTCAACATTATCCATCAACTCTGGAGGTGCTATTTGGGGTTTGTTTTGTTGCGATTCGTGGAAACGGCGGTCATTATCTAGTTGAAGTTTAGCGAGTTTTACCTCGTTAGGGTTTTCAGGGTTTATTTCTAAGCCCTTCTTTTTAGCCCACTCAACTATTTCCTGACTGTCATCTGTTGCTTGTGTAGCGTCTGCTACGGCCTCTGTCGAACCTGTTGGCTCTTCAGTTGTTTCGTCTTGCGTAGATGCGGCGTTCTCGGCTTCGGTATCAGCTTCTGAAACAGGTACCATTGTTGGTGTCCCTGATTCGTCGGTTGTAATAACCATAGCTCCGTCGTCTGTTCCCGCTACATTGGTTGTAGGTTGTGCAACTGGTGTTGCGCCATCCTCTGTAGTTGTGGTGTCCATCTTATCTCCTTGTTGTTAATGTGTGCCCAAGGACGGGGGGATTAAGTCTTGGGCTTTAATCCCTAATCCCCACGTCTCTAGGTACATTTACAGATAAAAACCTTACGTGGTCTAACACCTTTATAACACCCGCTGCTTCCTTTAGCAAACCAAAAGCAGAATCAGCCGTTTTTGCTTCTTGTGCCTGTCTGATCAGATTGTCGTGTAAATCTTCTTTCAATGACCGCATTATCTCTTTACCCATAGCTGAATTGACAAAGCCGTTTATCTCATTTGACCAGTCGTCATTGTCCAAGGTTAGGCCCCTGTGGCTCCATTACGTCAGACATCTTACCAACAGCTTCTATATTAGTAGCTGAATCCTGGAAGGCCATATTCTCCATCCTACCTTCGTGGACTACGGACGGCTCATAACCAGCAGCTTTTTCCATTTGAGCTTGTATATCTGGGGGGACATCTTTATAGTTGATTAGTTCCTTGGGATCCATGTCTGATTTCTTACCTGAACTGGACTCCATCTCGGCGAGTTTCTCTGGTGGGATAATCAGCTCGTCTACTTCGCCTGGTTCTAGGTCAAAAGCTTTCTCTAAGACTAGGCGGGTTAGCGCCCCCTGCTCTACAAAAGGGCTTCCTAGTAAGGCAGTGTACATCTCTTTGACATTACGCATAGTTCGTTGCTTATCTTGTATCACAGAAGATCTAAGTTTAACTCTTGGTTCGTAGTCTCCTTCGTACTGTTTAGGGTCGAACTGCTGCCAATCAACACCCTTCTTACCAACGACTCTCATCATGGTCGGGACAGTGACGTATAGTTTCATCATCTGGAAAACTAGTTTAGCTAGGCGGTAGTAGCCACCATTCTCCATCTCGGAGATAACAAGGTCGAATCTTTTACCAGCAGATGCAACCTGAGCTTTAATCTCGGTAGCAGTAGTCTCACCAGAAGCACCAACACCCTTAAGAACCTGGTCAACTGCGGTGGCTTCTCGTATCTCGTTCTTAATGTTGGTTCGTTCGTTAAATACGGCAGAAGGTATGATTGGTTTTTGTACAGCTTGTAAAGAACCTGGTTTAAACGGATAGACTGCACCAGTCACGTTCTTAATCTTATCTATATAGGCTTGATACTGTGGGTCTAGCTCCATTAGTGGGTCTAACGCCCATGATGCTGCGTCAATGTTCTGGTTAGTAAGGTCATTCAATAATTCTTGAGGTTTTGCAATAGCCTGTAGAGATGAACGGCCGTATAATTGTGATTCGGTTGCAGCGGCAGCGTCCAATATGTACGGATACATACCAGTCGGGTTCTGTACGCCCAAGAACTGTTGGCGTTGTTTGAAGTAGTTGTCTGATTCGTAGATAATCTTGCTACGGTTCCCGACGTAATAGACTTTTTCTAATGTAGTGTAGGCAATTACCTCTATTTGATCGCCACTTTCGTTGTCCGAAACAGTTGAGCCCATGAACATGTCTTGCTCTTGCTTCTCGGTTTGTTCACCATCAGCAGTAGAGTCGCCTAATCCCTCGAGATTCTTGTATTTCGGTAATAATGGTTCGTTCTTCTCAGGAGGTAATTCACCTTCTTGGAGTGTTGAAGGGTCAACATAATTAGGGTTGATCACCTGCTCATCAGCTAGTGCAGCTTTGCTTGCGAGGAAGCGGTGCCCCATAAACCCAGCAGTCTGGTAATTTATAGCGGTTACGGTAGGATCTATAAAGAAATCCCTGAGCGCTACGTTCTGTATGCAAGGGTGGTCGATGTTCCAATAAACAAACATGACAGCAGTTCCGTAAAGGAAGTAGTTGCGGTTGTTGATAACCATCTTGTTCGTCCAGTTGTCCAAGTCCCAGTAGTAAGAGAACATGCTATTGAGTACTTCGGTGTTTGTATTCTGTTCGTATTTGGTAGGGATATACTCGACTGAGGGTTTGTCGCCAGATGTACCAGATACTAACGTCTCGATAGTTGAGTAAGCCATAGGAACGAAAGTATCAGACATACCATTATAAGCTACGTTGACTCGTTCGGAGTTGTAAAGTCTGTACATGTCCTTCCACTCTTGATGCCAAGCACCAGCCTGGTAATCCCAAGAGGATTTGTAATCTTTGACAATCTTATTGACTAAGTCGTCCTGTGTTTCTTGTTTCGGTTTTGATTCAGTTTTGGAGGCTTTAGACATTCAATAATCCTATTAGCCCAATTAAGTATAATATATCACCATTTTAGAAATTAGCATACCGACTTCTTCTATCTAAGGCTTCTTGTGGAATCTTCGGCTCCACGATCTGTCCTGGGCGTTGATTCATCAACCCATATCTGAGTGCATCATAGAGGTGGTCTTCTGCTCTTGTATTCGTTACGAGTACACCATTAGCATAGTAGAGATGCACCTGTTCAACTCTAAGCGGATAGACTATTGCTTCTTCTAAGCTCCCAGCCGCAACTATAAGAACAGGTTTGCCCTGTGCGGACGTTTTTGTAAACAAATGGTTCTTGGCAGATAACACAGAGTTTAGTGTGAGCCTCTCGCCAAACTTGGTCGGTACATTCTTGTGAGCAATTAACTTGGCTTGAGCTGAGTGGTGCAAAAGGCTTCTGACAACGAGCGCACGATAGTTTCCGCCCCAAGCCTCTTTGACGACATTTCTCCATATTTGAGCGTAGGGTCTTTTTGCCTTTCTCACTACTGCGCCACTCCCTAAGCCGATTTGGAAGTTCTCCACTAGCGACACGCTCTCGGTAGTGTAGTAAGGCGTGTTTTCCTTTTTCCACAAGCTCAAGGTTAGTAATGTCATTATTACTCGAATCATGGTCTTTGTGGTGGACATGCACGCCCTCAGGGATATCTCCCCTATGGGCCCTCCAAACTTCCCTGTGTAGGTTTGTGTATTTTTTTGTTTGGACTGTTCCATTCGGTTCGAAATAGTTTCTGTTATGGTATTTTCTATATTTAACATCTTGGTAAGTAGTCTCGACGTATTTTTCAGTTGTGATGTATTCCATGTTCCCAGTGTATCATTACATTTAACGTCTAACAAGGGTACTAAACCTTTGCCTTGCACAAATATCTTATGTTTAGCGCTCCCAGTAAGCTCTGAGCCATTGGACAGTTTTATCGTTCTAGTTATAGCTGTGTGGGGCTGCCCAGACTTGTAAGCCTTCCTATACCCAGCAGGAGTTAGCAGCAAGTCCCCATCTGTAATATTCTCGACTGGTTTTAACCCCTCACTAGTAGTAATCATAGTGCCCTTCACAAAGCAGTCGATGTCTTCTGGTTTGTTTATATCTACTGGCAGGTTAGGGAAACTACGGATAAAGTTTATACAACTTGAGAATACCTGTAGCCCAGGCAACCCGTCGGGCATCGGTGCTAAAACTTCGTGAATAGCGTTCTTACCAGCTTTTCTGTCATTGTTGGCGGGCTGAAAGATAAGATTGTTGTTTTGGAATATCATAGCGATCGTCTCGCCAGTCTCAGCACTACCAACAGTTTTCCACAGTGACGGGTCGGCTAATCTCATGCTCATGATCTCGTTGCTGGAATACATAGCAATTCTCTCAGCTTGTTTAGAGGCGGCTAAAGCGTGTTCGTAAAATTCCCTGTAAAGGTAGATTCTATCAGTGGAGGGGTCTTTGGTCAGCCAGACTCCAGCAGCAAAAGAGTTATATCCCCAGTCATATGCGAACCATCTAACCCAGTGTGTTGGTATCTCGAAAGGCACAACAACGTGCCAAGGCTTGCCAGCATCAGTGTCTCTGCGCCATTCCTCAAACGCCTGACCAGCGAATATATCCCAGTCGCCGTCTATAAGAGCTCGTCTTAGGTTAGGGTCGGACATTGAATTAAGCACACCTAAGTACTCCTTCTGGAAGTCTTTGTCAATATGGTCGGTAACTTTGGCGGGTATAAACTGTCTGGTCTTTCCTGAGCGGGGGTCTGTATAAATAGTCTCGGGTGCAGAGATGTCGATAAAGTAGGACTTAACCCAACCGTGTCCGACGTTCCCAGGGTTGGTAGCACACATTACTTTCTTTGGCGCTTTGATCATTCCACGCACACGAGATTTAACCCACTCGTATTCTTCTTTAGTAAAGTGAGTTAGCTCATCAAATAATAAAAGGTGGATCTCGGCAGACTGGTAGCGGTACATATCGGCAGGAGTCTCCAAGTAAGCGAGCTGGATAATAGAACCATTGGTGAAGTTAAAGGTTCTGTCCTGCGAGTTATAAGTCAATCCCTTAGCTACGTTTATAAAGTCGGCAGCTTGTTTATAGATCTCTGGCACGATAGACTGCTTTAACTCAGGGATAGTCTTACGAAAGATATAGATACGAGCCTTCGGCCATTTGAGTCCGTAAGTAATAGCTTCGGCAACAATAGCGGCAGTCTTACCACCCCCAGCAGCCCCGCCATACAAAGTCTCAAAAGCTTCACTAGTATGAAACTTGGTCTGTCTAGCACTAGGTGTGTAGTCTGGTACCTTGATCTCAGGCATTAGTTGGCTCTACATCTATTATAGATTCTGTGCTTGGTCTAGGGACATCATTAGTAAAAGTAACATGCACATCCTGTTGGCTTCTATCAATAAACATTCCCTTAGCTTTGCCCATCAGCTCCAGAGCTTTAAGTTTCTCCCTAGGTGCAGCGTTCTGAGCGACATCCTGTAATGCTTGGTAAATATGATCTGGTGAGTAGTGCGTCATGCGCTTCCTAGCTTCCATCACCCATTGAACATTACGAGCAGGAGAAGCGAGTTGTGCAGAGTAAACCTTAGCAAACCCCGCTGCACGTCCAGACTCATAGCCATTGCCAAAGGTTTCACTATTCGGATCATAATAGCTCATAACGTACTTAAGTTGCTTCTTTGTTAGCTTAAGTGGTGCTATTTTGGTTAAGTCTGGTTTGGGGAGCAATTCATTCATCATGGTGTCCACGTTTAGTTTTTAAAAATCGGGTATCTTTTTTAATTATACTATACAGCACATATACAATTACTAAAGAGCAAAACAGTAGTGGAGCCTTTAATGTTGACACAGCTCCTTGAACAAGCTACTATTGACATATACGTTATGCTCAGCAGGGCATCTCCTCTCAGGCCCCAGCAAGCATACCTCCTCTTGTAGGAAAGCAAAGGTATTACTCTACCCCTGTAGTAGTTAAAGCCTTTAGTAATTCCAGCAATGGGTCTGTCTCTGAAATGTCGGCTTAACCCACTACCACTCAACCACCCCTAGTCTATTTTAAGGGTTCCCTACCCCTGTTGAGTGGTGTGTATATAGGTATATATGTATAAAAATAAGAATTTAATTAAGACTATGTATGTATATGTATGCATGTATATAGTGTATGACCCCTGTTAGCCTATGTCGCACAATGAGTAATGTACGACGTTGTAATGGTGTGTAAGGGGTTGGAGTGGGCGAGATTAGATGTAAAACAGGTGTAAATACACTATAAATTAGCTATAAATAGGATATAAAACACCTGTAAACAAGCTGTAGTAACACCTGTAATACCTTATAGATAACCTGTATTAACTTATATAACTGTATATAGTAGTAATGAATTGAGGGTGTGGCGGGGGTGGTGTGGTGTATATCGTAGCTATACTATTATAAGTGACGTTTAGTGTGGTTATGAGCGTATTTAAACGTGTTTGATTGTATATCTATATATATATGTATTGTTTTATGTATCTATTGCTTATTGTTTGTTAGGTGGTGGCGGGGTGAGTTATCCACAGTATTAGTATTACTATGGTAAATGGTATTGACAATATACATACCGTTTGCTATACTGTATTCAGATCAGTAAGGAAACTACAAAACCTATACAGATCAGTACATTGAGACACTTACCAAAGAGACTAGCAACAGTAACGACAGTACAGCGAAATGCTTGTTACAACAGTTCGACCGCTAGTCTCACAGGTGGGAATCAACTTAACAACTTATATACTCGCTAGTGCTGTTACCCGTAATATCATGACACTGTTTGAGAGTAATCGCTTTATACCGAACAGAATAACGGCTAGGCTATGACGGCACTACTGAGTATATAAGATAATAATAGGAGTAAATAAAATGAAAGTTTTAATAGCAATATGGATAGTAGCGGGATTGGTGGTAGTAGGTGGGACGGTTTATATGAGTAATGCCATTGACGGCATGATTAAAGCGGTACCAGAAGGGCATACAATGGTTTTAAAGCCTGTTAGTGCTTTAGAGGTAACAAGTAGCAATGCAAGCCTAGACTTACAGCCTGCTGGCTTACGATACGAAGACGAAACAACAGAGGCACAAGTGCTGCAACCTGCTGAAATAGATAACCACTTACAGCCTATGAAACACTCCTGGTTTATACAGGGTACAGAGTGGCGTTTCGGTACTACTTATAATCCCCAGTTGTCAGAGGATGTAACAATGCATAGTGTAGTGGTTACACAATGATTACGATTATATACTTATTGATAGTGTTGTTCGGTGGTACATGGTTTACCTGGCTAGGTTTGATTGTCTGTATAGTGTTGGACGGTTTACTATCAAGTAAATGATCAGTGAATGATTAGTGAATAACAGAGAGTGAACCCCTTATATGAGCCATTCTAAGCTTGTCTAAGGGGTTTTTTATTGGTAGTAGTAATACTTGTAATGATTCTATATAGTATAGTGTCGTAAAATATAGGTTTTGATTATTGAGGGGGTGCTAAAAACAGGGAAACGCCTTTACGCGCGCGCGAGAGTACGCAAACCTGGTAGCTGGTAAAGCTTTGACTCTATAGTTGGAAATGGTTTATAAAAGAGTTGTTTTGTTTAAAGAAAGATTGAAGAGGTTGTCGGGGGGTATCGGTTTTTTCATGCCTCAAAGAGTTTTGCGCTTCCACCAAGAACGCTTTTGTTGGGTTGTTTGTTTAGTATAGGTTGTGTAGTTCAAAATAAAAGATTTCTCTATGAAACAAGTAAGGTACGTGGTGGTATCTCTATCATACTACTAATGGTTATAAAGGCAACTAGCCACCCTTTACTGTAGCTAAGATACAGATAGTAGTGGAAGCGATGATGACTTAATACGATTGCAGTGGCGTTATTCAAGTACAGAGCGTTAACCTGGTTGACGTTTAGGTGGCTATAAATCAGAGCCAGGGTTTTTTCTATACTCGAAGTGTTGCGAAAAGTAAAAGTGCTTACACTAAATGCTGGTTGACAATAGATTGCTATCCGCTATAATTAATAACGATACGGCAGCCCACCCTTAAAAAGGTGGGTTTTTCTATTGCTGATACGGCAAATAGTGGTTAGATCTTATACCGCTTATTAACCTAAGTCAATTAAAAAGAACTCCGAGTGGTAGATACTCGGAGTTCTTTAAGTGTGAGGGCTAAGGAAACTACTCTTTTCGCCCTCTACCATTTTACGCTAGCACTTGTGGATAACTTTTACAAGTATATACTTGACTAAGTGTATGGCAAATGCTACACTTATTAGGTAAACAAGGAGACTACAGTGAGCAATCAAACTAACACTAACTTAATAGAAAAGACAGCAGATACACTTGATCTTGCTGGCGAACATGCCGAGTACTGGACAAACACCACTATAGGCAAGGTTATCGATAACTTAATGGCGCAAGTTATAAAGCACATTGATAATAACGATCTGGAGACGTTGCAAATGCACAGTCTACCCGCATTAGAAAACAAGCTTATAGAATCAGCCCAGGTGATGGCTGGAGAATCACAATGAAGACAATAATAGTAAAGCATTACCCCGAATCAACCTGGGTTTACGACTGGGGCATGTTCGTTTGTCAACATAATGGCGATACGATTACAGAAATCAACGAAGTAGACACTATGACTGCTGGCGAGCATGATACCTATACAGTCGAAGATGTACTTTGTGCTGATTGTGGTGAAGCTATGGAGAATAAGTAATGAGTAGCCTAGACTTCGAGGAAATAATGATAATTGGTGACTTACGACAGTCATTAAAAGACACGAGAGAAAAGCTAGGCGTAGATTTAACGATTCAAATACCAGCCGATAAATCCGAGCTATTTAGCAAATTGCAAAAGAAGTATGATGATTTTTATAAGATGACTTTAGATCAGCGACTGATATATTCTGGCTTTAATAGCCACCAACCCAACGTAAAGGAGAATAAGTAAATGATACACGATATAACACCAGCTAACACACAATGGGCTAAGAACTATGCTCACATGGAGTATATGCGGATAGTTGACCACGACCTATGGAATCCAACTAGATATATAGAAGTTAAATACAAATCAGAACCTCTAGTAATCGCTGGTATAGACTTTGCACCAGCTATAGATCAACTTAATAACTTGACTATAAGGAGTTACAAATGAGTAATACTATCTTAATCTGTGACAGGTGCGGTGAAGAGTGTGGACGTGCTGGCGAAGATGCAATTGATTGGTGCGCCGAGTGCGGGATTGTTGAAGGTGCGACACATGAGGAGGTTACAGAATGAAAATTAAGCTTGGAGCTGTGATACCAACAGTTGCATGGGTGGCTTATAACCTATATAATAGTGGGTATGGCGAAACGAATAGACATCACTGGAGAGAAATATGGTAAGCTTACAGTCCTCAAAAGAGAACCCACTAGTGTGCATGGTACATCTTTTTGGCTCTGCTTATGCGAATGCGGAAAAGAAACTAAAACCTACCTCGGTCATCTGCGTAGCGGACATACTACAAGTTGTGGGTGTTCTGCATTCAGGTACGAACCAACACACGGACAGTCGAGGTCAAAAATCTACACCACTTGGCAAAACATTGTTCAGCGGTGTACCAATACTAATCATCCCGAATACAAGTACTGGGGTGGACGAGGCATCACCATTGCAGATGAATACCGTGACTTTACAACCTTCTACCGAGATATGGGAGGGGCTTTCGAGGAGCATAGTGCTAAACACGGCGGACGGCACACTACTATTGACAGGATTAACAACGACAAGGGTTATGAAAGGGGCAATTTAAGATGGGCAACACCAACAGAGCAAAACTACAATCGGCGTGCAAGTCGGTTAAAGGAGAACTAAGATGCGTATAAAATTGGGTGCAACTATTCCGACGGTCGCTTTCGGGAATATTCAACCAGAGTTTGAGATAGACGAAAACGACATGGCCAATGGCAAGGGTATCGACTATGTGGAAGGCAAGATACAAGATCTTTGGGCGAAGTACGGCGATAAGCCACTACAGGTATCCAGCACGGCAAAACGATTGAAAGCCTTTGCAGGTGGTGAAATTGACTACGATAACATTTCGCACACATATACATGGAATGGGCAAAAGTACTTAAGTGGTTCTGCTTACGCTAGACAGTTTGATAAGCCTTTTGACACTGTTGCTATCTCTGGTGCTATGGCTAAGAAGTGGGACGTTGATGCTACCGATATTCAAGCCATGTGGAAACTGAAGTCCGAAGTTAGTAAGGGGTTTGGTACGGCTATACACGCAGCACTAGAACTATACGGACGTTACAGCGACATTGCAGCCAAACTGGAGAAGACAACACACCTACACGATCACCCAGTCATTCAGAAAGCAGTGGAAGAGTTCTACAAGGGTCGTAAAGACGAAAAGGCCATATATGAAGCATTGATTATAGACCACGAGAATAAAAGAGCTGGTCAAGTTGATAGGTTACTCGTAACAAGTCGCAAGACTTGTCGCATACAAGACTACAAAACTAACGCCTCGATTGCTAAGAACATAGATACTTACTGGCACCAGTTGAGCTTTTACGCAGCGATTATGGTTGCTAATGGGTGGACTGTCGAGGGGCTGGACATATTCCACTGGGACGGTGAGTGGCATACTTACCAAAGTGAAGTTAAGGAGTTGGTATGAAAACATTAGACAGGGTCGAAGCAATCCTAAGAGCCGTACCAAAGACTAGAAACTCCGACATGGAGCTGCTCATCATCTATTTACAGAAGTCTGGCATGGAGCTAACCGATAAGCAGATACAGATATTCAAAGATGCGCCAGCAATGGAGACAATCACAAGAGTAAGGCGAAAGATACAGGAGCAGGGTAAATACCCAGCCAGCGCAGAGGTAGAAGAAGCACGCTACCAGAAGTTTAAACAGGTTCGGAGTAATATTAGTTATAGTAAAAACCCAGAGGAGCTATTGGAAGCCCGAGGGTATAAAGTATTGCCTTACGGGCAGTAAAGGAGAAAATAATGTCAATATATCAAGTACATCAACCAAGCAGTGGGAGCGGTGACTTCCTGAAGCTGAAGGACGGTGACAGAGTAAAGATGCGAATTGCGAGTGAACCAGCAGTTTCAGTATATAAGTTAGGAGACAAACCCCGCTACGCTTGGGCAGTCTACAATCGTGATAACGAGAAGGTACAGGTTTACTCAGCAGGGATAAGTATATTCAAACAGATCGCTGCACTAACTGAGGACTGGGGTGAGCCAACAGAGTTTGATATTCGTATCTCACGCTCTGGCTCAACCATAAATGATACCGAGTATATTGTTACGCCAGTAAAAGAGAGTAAAGAATTAACCAAAGAGGTATTAGCTAAAGTCGAAGAAGTCGATCTAATAAAAGTGGTTAAAGGGAAGTGGTTGAGTGAGTACGAAGAAGACAAGATACCCCCTGCACCAGTCATGGAAATGACCGAAGAAATAGACCTCGATAAAATGCCTTCAGATGAAGACGCACCAATCGATTTAGATAATATACCTTTTTAAGAATAGGAGCCAACAATGACTGACAAAACACATAAAGAGAAGTGGTATGAAACCATGATTAAGATACACGGGAGTGAAGATAAAGTTCGGGAGTTCTTGCGGAATAAGGCGAGCACCAGTAAACGTAACCAAGGTGGAACGGGAGGGTTCGCTAAACTTAAAAAAGAGAACCCAGAACTACTCAAACAACTAAGTACAAAGGGGCTACAGTCCCGATGGGGTGATAAACATGAAACAGAAGACACCGTTAAAAGCTAAGATCACATTAAAGGCCAGTAAGAACCTGACCGCTAAGAAGGTGCTAAAGAAAACGCCAAAGAAGCACACTATAGGCTGGTATAAGAAGGAAACTAGAAAGTGGTTCAACACTGCTATTAAGTACCGAGATAGTGTCTATACAGATGACGGGTGGGTGTTTGATTGTGTTACCTGTAATACTAAAGTTCTGTTTAAGGATAGAGAGGGGCGCACCTACCGAAATGCTCAAGCAGGGCACTTCCAACCAGAGATATACAGCAACACCAGATTCGATGAACTAAACGTAAACGCCCAGTGCGGAATGAGGTGCAATAAGCTCGGTCTGGGTGAACAGATAAAGTACGCTCGTGCAATTGATAGTAAGTACGGCGATGGAGTAGCAGTCAACCTAGAAAAGGAATCCTCTGTAGATAAACAATGGACAATACCCGAACTAGAAGAGATCATACACGACTCAAAAGAAACAGTGGCGTTCTATATAGGAAAAGAATCTGCTTGACAGTACTTATAGCGTTTGCTATACTAAACAAAGAAAGGGGAACTACCAATGCCAAAAGCTAATACAGTTGACGAATCCGAAGAACCAGTAGTGGTTACTCTCGACTCCAAAGACAAGGAGCAGTTCATCGAGACTGGTATCCCCGAAGTAGACGCTATAATTGGCGGTGGGGTGTACCGAGGCAGAATTACTGAAGTGTGGGGGCAGGAAGGTGTTGGCAAGACCAACATGATTATCCGTATGCTTGCTCATGTTAGTAAGAACCATAAGGTGTTATTTGTTGATAGTGAGTTTGCCCTGAATAAAGAGCGTGTTAAAGAGTTGGGGGCTGACCCTAAGAACATCAGCTACATCGCTGATTCACGCCTCGAAAGGGTTGCAGAGTTACTCATAGAAGCTGTTGGTAAATACGACCTTATCATACTCGACAGTCTTGCATATCTAACGCCTACAAGTGTTGATACTGCCACAGTAGGAGAAAACGCCATAGGGTTGTTCTCACGTCTTATCAAACACTGGGTAATCAAATTTCGCCCACGACTCGGAGTGAGTAAGACCGCCTTTGTTGCAATCAATCAGTACCGTAAACCATTCGGACTATACGCTAAAGCGGAACCAGTCGGAGGTACAAGCTGGCATCACGCAGTAGATGTACGCCTCCACCTCACCAATAATTCATCAGATAAAATTATGGAAGGAACCCAGCGGGTCGGCCATTGGGTTCATGTAGAAGTAAAGAAGAGCAAGGTGAGCCCACCCTTCGTCACAACGAAGTACAAGCTTATGTATTAAATCTTGGTAACCAGAATTATTACGATAAGTCCCTTATAGGAGCGCTGGTCGCCAAGACAGTTATGCACTTTAGACCTAACTAATAGATTAAAGAAAGTAGGAGAATATGAAAAAACTAAGTAAAGAAGAAGCACTTGCTAAAATCGAAGAACTAAAACAATATGTTGACGAAGTTGACACTAAGGTTGAAAAATCCATCGGCATAACTATCAAATCACGATGGGCAGAATCTACTATAGTTTATCAATCTACCAAGACAACTATAAAAGAAGCTGTCGAGGAGGCAGTGTCGAGTGATGCTAACCTGAGTGATGCTTACCTGCGTGGTGCTGACCTGCGTGGTGCTGACCTGCGTGGTGCTGACCTGCGTGG
>JACDEK010000006.1 GCA_013816445.1 Candidatus Saccharimonadota bacterium | reverse complement strand
TTGCTACCGAGGCGGTAGATATGATTGTTAATAGTGAGGTGAAAAATGCCAATAGTTATTTTGATTATTGCTGTAATAGGTGCTGGTGCACTTGGTTATGGCGGAAGTGTTGTTGTAAACAAGCAAAAAAGTGCAAGTGGTAAGGCTCAGGCCGACAAGCTTTTAGAAGAAGCTAAAGTAAAATCAAAACAATTAGAGTTAGATGCTAAAGAAGAGGCATTAAAACTACAAAATGATGCCAAAGATGATGAGAAGCGCAGACGTGATAGATTTGATGAGCAAGATAAAAGAGTTTTAGAAAGAGAGAAGTTACTAGACAGTAAGCTTGAGGCAGTAGAACGTAGAGCCGAAAATCTTAATAATGATGAGAAAGATATTGAGGCAATCAAGCAAGAACTACGCGAAATAAAAGATCGTCAGATGAAGAATTTGGAAAAGATAGCTAAGCTCAAGAAAAAAGAAGCTGAAGAAAAGCTCATGACAATGACTGAAAGAGATATCAAGGCTGACTTAGTTGAATATATTGAAAAACTCAAGCGTGATGCTACCGAAAATGCAGATGAAGATTCAAAAGAAATTATGGCCCAGGCTATGGAGCGTATGGCAAGTAGTCAGGCAGTAGAAAGAACTGTTACGACAGTTGCGATTCCTAATGATGAAGTAAAAGGCAAGATTATTGGTAAAGAAGGTCGTAATATCCAGGCTTTTGAAAGACTGACGGGGGTGGATGTATTAATTGACGAGAGCCCTGGGGTAATTGTACTTTCTGGCTTTGACCCAATTCGTAGACAGGTTGCTCGTGTAGCTATGGAGCAACTGGTAAAAGATGGGCGTATTCATCCAGGAAAAATAGAAGAGATTGTTGAAAAAGCTCAAAATGAGATTGATTTAGATATAAAGAAAGCTGGAGAACAAGCTGCACGTGATGCTAAAGTTCTTGGTTTACCTCCAGAAATCAATAGACTAATGGGGCAGCTTAAGTTTCGCACTTCATTTAGTCAAAACGTTTTGCATCATTCGGTAGAAATGGCTCACTTAGCTGCTATGATTGCCGAAGAGATAGGAGCTGACGTAAAGGTAAGTCGTACAGCCGCTTATTTGCACGATCTTGGTAAAGCTGTTAGTCACGAGATAGAAGGTAAGCACCATCATATAACGGGTGATATTATGCGCAAAGAAGGTTTTGACGAAGCGACTGTACATGCTGCTGAGGCCCATCATGATGATATAGAAGCCACTACTGTAGAAGCATCAATTGTGCGAGCCGTAGATGCGTTGAGTGCAGGCCGACCTGGCGCACGTGGGGATAGTGTTGAAAATTTTGGTAAACGTATGACAGATCTAGAAAATGTTGCCAAGAGTTTTAATGGTGTTGAAAAAGTTTATGCCATGAGTGCAGGCCGAGAGATTCGTGTATTTGTTAGCCCTGAGAATGTAGATGATTTGACTGCAATCAAATTAGCTCGTGATATTGCGACAAAAATAGAAGCCACTTTGAAATACCCCGGAACAATCAAGGTGAATATTATTCGTGAAACTCGAGCAGTTGAGTTTGCTAAATAGTAAAAAGTAAGAGCCCAAAAAAAACATTAAGAAAGGATAATAATGAAAGCAGAAGAACAACTAGTACAAGCTCAGTCACCAGAAGAGCCCCCGGTTCAACCTATACAAGCTCCAGAAGACAATAAGCCAAAAAGCTCCAAGAAAATAATCTTTATTATTCTGGGAGTAATAGCGGGTGTTATTATTCTGATTATCTTGGGTTTATTTCTATTGCTTGGTGGAATTAATAGTGCCACCAGTGCTCCATTAACAGCGAGCGATACATTTTTAAAAACTATACAAGAAAATAAATCTGATACAGCCTATGCTATGACAAGCAAAGCCTTCCAGTCGGCAGAAACACTCGAGCAGGTAAAAGTATTTTTTGATCGCTATCGGGCCCAAATACGCCCTGACTATACATCGGTTATTAGTAAAAAGGTTACTACCACAAATGGAGTAGAGACAGCGACAATAATCTATAATGCTCAAACCAAAAGTGATTCAAAGAATGTATATGTTCGAGTTGTTTTAGAGATAGAAAGTGGCGTCTGGAAGATTCGAGACATTAGTTATCAAGAAAAACCTTATGCAGAAAGTACTCAATAATGCAGATAATTATAGGGGAAAAAATATGACGAAAAAAGAACTTGTTGAAGAAGTCGCGAGCGCAGCAAATATTAGTAAGAAACAAGCCGAACGTGTGATTGAGAAGATGTCCATGATAATTATGAGTGAGGTAAAACATGGGCAAAAAGTAAATATTACTGGTTTTGGTACATTCTATCTTGGTAAGCGTGCGGCACGGGCTGGTATTAATCCAATGACTGGCGAAAAAATTGATATTCCTAAGGTAATGATGCCAAAATTTCGAGCTGGCTCGCGATTTAAGAGTATGGTGCGCTAACTCAGTCTATTTGTTAAAGAATAGATATAACTCTATCTACTAATAAATAAGCATAAGAGCTATACTAAATACAATATGAATACTTATATAGCTGATGAAAAAGTTGTAGAGCAACTGACAAAATTACCTAAAGTGCGTTTGGCACTTTTTCGTGATATTGAAATAAACCAGCAGGGTGTTGTGTTACTCAAGGTAACAAAACGTGTGAGAGCCAGTATTGTAGAAGATTTAGATAATAATGAATTAATTGCACTTCTTAACTATCTAGATCCAGATAAAGTTACTGATATTATTCAAGAACTCAAGTCTCATCGAGCAAAGAAGATTACCGACAAGCTTTCGGATAGCATTAGAGAAAAAGTTGAAACCTTACTTAGTTTTAATCCACGTACGGCAGCAGGTCTTATGAATCTTGATTATGTGGTCGTGAGTCCTAAGGCACATTTTGATGAAGTTTCAGAAGACATTAAAGAACATGAGTCTCGAACGGGCAAATTTCCAGCAATTTTAGTTGTTGATAATGGTAAGTTGCTTGGTGAATTACCGGGTAATGAATTAGTAATTCATCATAGAACCGAGAAAGTTGCTGACCACTTCAAACGAGTTCCTTCGGTGCACTTTGATAATGATGAGCATAAAGTTGTTAATTCTTTCTTAAAGCATCCGCATAATAAAGTAGTCGTTTTAGATGAAGACGAAAGTATCTTAGGGGTCATTCATTCAGATGATTTACTGAATCTTATTGACAAAAAAACTAGTAATGACTTGTATGGTTTTGCGGGTGTTAGTAAAGAGGAAGATGCTAACGATGGGATTAGAGCCAAAGTAAGAAACCGTTATTTGTGGCTTATAATCAATCTTGGAACGGCTTTTTTGGCGGCTTCAGTCGTTGCTCGCTACGAAGGTGTTATTTCAAAATTCACTTTACTAGCTGTGTATATGCCAATTGTTGCTGGTATGGGAGGAAATGCAGCTACTCAGACTCTGGCTGTGGCTGTACGGGGCCTGGTGATGAAAGAAATAGATTTACGTCATGGTATTTCTTTTGCTTTGCGTGAGCTTGGGGCAGGAATAGTAAATGGCCTTATTAATGGTTCTATAGTTGCACTAGTTGCAATAGTCATCAATAAAAGCCCAATGCTAGGCTTAGTATTAGCTCTGTCAATGATTGGTAATCTTATTATTGCCTCTGTTGCCGGTGCAATTATTCCGCTCATTATGAAGTCGCTTGGTAAAGACCCAGCTACATCTGCTACGATTTTTATTACTACCTGTACAGATGTTGGCGGCTTTTTCATATTTTTAAGCCTAGCGCAATTACTACTAGTTTAGTGGTATAATTCAAGAAAACAAGGAGAATAATGCAAGAAAAAACACCCTATCCAGAAGACGTTAGCCAAACTACTCACTTAGATACTGCTGAAAAAATTGTGAGTAAGTTTCTCGATGCACTTATTGATAATGAGCCAGAAAAGATGCGTGCCCAAATGAGTGAAAGTTTTCAAGCAAGTTTTGACTTTAGTGTTTTAGATAGTGAGAAAAATGCTAGAAAAAATCCTGTCTCATTTAAGATTGCTCGAGTCAGTAAAGAAGCAGGTAGCTTTAATGTAGTAGTCGACATGCTTTTGCAAGACGCCAAAAATGGTAAACAAAATATTGATCAAAAACAATATAATTTAATTGAAGATATTCACGCTAAAAAATTAGTGATTAATTCTGAGCAGCTTGTAAGAAATAAACAACCTTTGTATAAAAAACCACTATTTTGGATTGCACTTCTTTTGGGGTTTGCGGTTATTATTGGTAGTGTATATGTATTTCTTCAAAACAAAAAAAATTCACAAGATCAACTGACCATCTCAGGTGCTTGGCACGATATTACGGTGGAAGCAGGTATGGTCAATACTCTTGGAGAAAAAGCTAGTAAAGATAAGGCAGCATATGATGATTATTCAAAAGAACTCCATACCTTTGCGGCACTTGTAACAGACAAGAAGTTTAAGGCAGACCAACTCTCAAATACTGGCTCAGATAAGAATACGGTTAATAGTTACCGAAATGCTTTGAATAACTTTGGTGATTATATAAATGAAGCAGCTTTGCGAGGTGATGTAATTGCAGACTTTAGTAGCTCTGATTTTTCTAAGCTCAATGATTTGGCAAATACAGCCCAGAACTCAGTTAATAATTTTCAGTCTCAGGCGAAATTCTTGCAAGGTATGATGCCTGATAAAATCTATACCATTGCTGATGAATTGAACAAAGTAAAAGATCAGATCAATGCTGTTAAAGAAAAAGATCAAGCCACCAAAGACGCCGCCGCCGCAGTCGTCGCCAAAGATGCTGCAGACAAAACGACTGTTACAAATAATATGAATATTTTCCAACAAGGTTTTATTGCAGGTAATGCTAATACAATGCGCCCAGTTATGACAACTGGTTTTCAAGGAGAGTATAATTTCAGTCAGTTAAACCCTGATCAACGTCAGTACCAATACCCTAGTAGCTTCAGAATAATCACAGTAGCAAAACAACCAGATAATAACTATAAAGCCCAAGTAAATGTACTGTATAAATACACCGATAATGCCAATCAGTACACTCAAGGTTATACATATAGTGTTATTAGCTCTGGAGCCAAGTGGCTCATTAATAACGAGTCTGTCGGCAATAGCTTTTAGTATCTAAATTACCCCGAATTTTAAAATGTCTCGACTTGAAGAAACTATAAAAATAGAGTATTATATTGTACTTGTAGGCTCTATTTATTAAGCCTTCGTACCTTGTATGTTTACATAGTATCCCGAAAGGGGTGCCTGTAAGGTAACCTGCAGATTTATTTGCGGTTATCTTATCAGGCGGGTATCGTATAATGATTATTATTCCTGCCTTCCAAGCAGGTGATGTGGGTTTGATCCCCACTACCCGCTCCAGAGAAAAATTCCTTTTTAAGAAGCAGTACAACAGTTTTTTAAAAAGGAATTTTTCAAAATAGCATACTGTGACATAATAGAGATGTTACAGATATACGTTTAATAAAAAACACATCTGTCCTCGTAGCTCAGCTGGATAGAGCAACGGTTTTCTAAACCGTCGGTCGCTGGTTCAAGTCCAGCCGAGGACACCAAAATATATGGTGGGTGTAGCTCAGTTGGTTAGAGCGTCGGGTTGTGGTTCCGAAGGCCGTGGGTTCAATTCCCATCACTCACCCCATAGAAAAAAGACTTCATAAGTGGAAGTCTTTTTTCTTACGCTTTTTTATGATTGTAATTACAGATACAATAAGAAGATCCGTACCTTGAGAGGGAGAAGCAATGACTTCTATTTATCATTCACTTGACTCAATGATTGAAATGATTGAACCTGAGCAACGCAAAGTCATAAAACAAATACTTGAAGATAATCGTGATTTGTTTAGTGTGGCATCTGGATCTTCAAGCAACCATCAAACTTGGCCAGGTGGGTACATTGATCACGTTACTGAATGTATGAATTTGGCAATCCAGTTTTATATTACTCTTAATGCTTGCCGAGAGCTTGATTTTTCACTCGGAGAGGCACTAGTTGTGATGTTTCTTCACGATATTGAAAAACCATGGCGTTATCGTCTTGACGGGTCTGGCAAACTTGAAACAATTCCTGGTATGCAGGGTAAGCCTGAGCGGGCAGAGAACCGAAATACTACGATTGCTCGCTATAGACTAGTATTGAATGCTCGACAACTTAATGCTATGCAGTATGTTGAAGGTGAGCTTGATGATTATGCTCCAAAGCGAAGAATGATGTGGCCACTGGGTGCTTTTTGTCATCTCTGTGATGTATGGAGCGCGCGTGGTTGGCCAAACTCACCAGCAGCATATTCTGATACTTGGCCAGGAGCAAAACGCATTACCGATATTCAGCCAAGTAAAGTGATCTGCTCTGATTGTGGCAGTTATGCAGATAAAAGGTTTCGTGAAACCAGGGTTGGCCCGGTTGAGTATCAAGTATGCCAAAACTCTGAATGTCATTACAGCCAAGAATAAATAGTGTGCCGTATTCAATAGTACGGCTTTTTTTATTTGATCCTCTTCATGATTTTTTAGTAATAAAGGTATATTGAATTTATGTCTATGTTAAGCATAAATATATTGCGAACATTGTTGATTTGGTGTTTAATAGAGGGTAAGTAAAGTCATTTAAATTAATCAGGAGAAATATATGAAACGCTCAACATTAACAAAACTAAGTGTATTAACAGGTTCACTTGCAGTCTTCGCGCCAATTGCTGCTCACGCTGCAACTTACACAAGTGATTATTCCGCAGATACTGCTTCAACAGGTGCAGCTGCAGGTGTTGGTATCTTTTTAATTATTTGGATGCTTTTCTGGCTAGCCATTAGTATCTTTTTCTTAGTGTTCTGGATTCTTATGCTTATGGATGTTGTTAAAAGAACTAACTGGAAACAAGAAAGTGACAAAACACTTTGGCTTATTCTTGTTATTTTATTGGGTGGCCTCGGTGCGGTTATTTATTACTTCGCCGTTAAACGTGAACTTGATAAAAAACCAGCTGCTGCTGGAGTAACACCGCCTACAGAGCCGCAAAAATAAACTAAAAACTAGTTTTACAAAAAGAGCCCTATATACTTAAAAGGGGCTCTTTTTTTATCAGGTAAAATATGCTAGTATAGGCAGGTTCAAAAGTCTTTTTTATATCTTGCGCGCCCTTAGCTCAGCTGGATAGAGCGTCTGACTTCGGATCAGAAGGCCGGGGGTTCGAATCCCTCAGGGCGCACCATACAAATCACAGTGCTATATTTGCGGGTCTGTAGCTCAATTGGTAGAGCAGTTGCCTCTTAAGCAATTGGTTGTGGGTTCAAGTCCCACCGGACCCACCAAATTAGAATTTAACAAGTACGAGTTGAATACTATAGATTTGGGAGCAGGTCAGGTATAATAAAATACGTTATTCTAAACCGATTCATGAGATTACGGTTTCGTGAATCGAGAAGAAGAACATAATGAAAGCTGATAGTAATTTTGTAAATTATGGTAAGCTGAAACTTGTGATCTGATGCCGGGGTGTGGCGCAGTTGGCTAGCGCGCGTCGTTTGGGACGATGAGGTCGAAGGTTCGAGTCCTTTCACCCCGACCAAAGAAAAAGACTGAGTTTTGCTCAGTCTTTTTCTTTGGTTAGTTGAGGAGTAAAATGTAGCTATGAGTATCGATGCATTAATTCAACAAAACTGGTGGCTATTTATTATCCTCATTGCTTGGACTATTGGCTGGAAAGGCTGGGCGCTATGGCGTGCAGCTCAACTGAAGCAAAAAGTATGGTTTGCGGTGTTCTTAGTAGTAAATACAGCAGGAATTTTAGAAATATTTTATCTATTTTATTTTTCTAAGCAAAAAACTACTAGTTCAGAAACTGTCACTCATTAAAGCAGCTATAGTTGAAATTCTATTCATCCAAGTACCTATCTAGTTTACTAAAATGTGTGCGATAATACTAACATGAAAAATAGTCAGTACAAATCAGCTTCTCAGCACGGTAGATCGATTGACTTGCGTAATTATGATGCAAAGCAGGTTCAACATACTGAGTCCAGTGTACCTCAAGCTAAGAATTCTCCGCAACCACAAAAACCTGCTAAGAAAAAGAAAAATACTCTTATTACGATTTTATTAATCGTATTCGCATTTGGATTAATAGCAGGAGGAGTATATATATTTATACTTATGCATACACCAAAAATTCAAAAAGCTTCACCGCAAAAAGTGCAAAGTGTCTTAGAAGAAATTAAAAAATCTGACAAAAATACACTATTTATTGCATCGGCAGGTGTGTATACACCAGTTTTAGAAGGTGGGCCAGAACAACTCGATAATGGCTTACTGCACAGAGTACCAAAAAATGGTGATCCTGAAGCTGGTGGCAATTTTGTAGTATCTGGGCACAGTTTTGTATGGGGCTATACACCCAAGCAAGTACGAGAAAAATCAGTTTTTTATAATCTTTCTGATGTAAAGATGGGTGATGAGATTATTGCATACTGGAATAAGAAATTCTATCACTACAAAGTAACTGAGTTAAAGACAGTTAAGCCAAATGCAATTGAAATAGAAAATAAAACTAAAGACCCAACCTTGACAGTTTATACCTGTACACCCGGGGGTAGTGCTGACGGCAGGGTGGTAGTAATTGCGAAGCCATCTATCTAAAAATAGTCTTTGGTATATACTAGTAAGCATGAGAAGATTATTTATCTTTAGTGTAGTTGGCTTAGTCGGTTTTTTGTGTGTAATGTTTATGACACATAAAGCCCAGGCAGCTACTTACACCGTACTCAATACAAATGATTCAGGGGTTGGTTCGCTACGACAGGCTATTTCAGATACTAATGCGAGTGTGGGTGTAGCTGATACGATTAATTTTGCTATTCCGGGTACAGGGCCTCATGTCATTACACCTGCATCAAGCTTACCTGGTATCCATGACACCGTTACTATTGATGGCTCAACTCAACCCAGTGCTAGCTGTGGTGTGCTTGTTCCGACAATAGCTACAGTAAGTAATACCCCACATACTTTAGAGATTACTATTGATGGAACTAACTCTGACGGGATTTTTGTTTTTGATGGAGGTAGTGCGAGTGATAATGCAAATAACTCAGTTATAAAAGGGTTTAATTTGATTAACACTACTTCATATAAAGGTGCAATTGGTGTTTTACCAGGTTTTGGCGGTCAGGCTAACAATTTGCAATTTAACTGTAATTATATTGGCACTGATATATCAGGCACAACTGCACAAGCAAATACTACAGGAATATATTTGTACAATACTACAGGTACAGTTGTAAGTAATAATCTTATATCTGGAAACCAGAATGGGATTTCGGCATATACTAACACGACTACAATTCAAAATAATCTCATTGGTACAACTTCAACCGGAATGTCCCTACTCGGTAATTCGGTAGGTATGAACCTAGGATTAGGGGTATCTGCTCATGACAATATTGTATCGGGTAATACCACTGGGGTCCAAATGACAGATTCGACTGTATTACAACATAATTTGATTGGTTTGAATTTAGCTGGAACAGCCGTCATTGCCAATTCAGGAGATGGAGTACTTAATAAAGGATCAAGCAGCGTTATTATTGGTGGGTCGACCGCAGGAGAAAGAAATGTTATTTCTGGCAATGGAGGGAATGGTATTAATGTTCTCGCTGAAGATGGCGGAGGCGACGGATGTAGTAGCGGGGCAGTATCAGGAACAAATATTACGGGAAATTATATAGGTACAAATATTTCAGGGTCTACTGCTGCGGGTTTTGGTAATGGACAAAATGGTATTGTGGCGCATGCTCAGACATCTTTTGGGTGTTCTGCAACTATCAATAATATAACTATTGGCGGTGATGCGGCTGGTGAACCAAATACTATTGCTGGCAACACGCTTGATGGTATTCGTATATACCAAGCGGGCCCTTCGTCTCAAACAAGTGTGTTTGGGGTTGTTATACTACCAAACTCAATCTTTAGTAATGGACAGCTTGGTATTAATCTAGCTCTTGATACAGCAAATAATGGAGTAGCCGATGCCGACCTTGGCCCAAATGTAATAAATAGTTTCTTAATGAGCTACCTAGCCACCAATGCTAATTATTACATTAACCGACCTACAATTAACTCAACCAGTGTTAGTGGTAATCAGCTAACCGTGAATTATAACTATCAAGCTAATGAAGTAGAAGACAATCTCCCTGCAATATCTGCAGTAGACATTGTTGGGTATCGTCTTGATTTCTATCTAAACAACGATACTCAAGATGGTGCATATACTGGCTACGCACAAGGCAAAACCCACCTAGGCTCATTTGTTGTTGATGGTAGTGAGACCAATGCTACACATACATTTACTAGCCCAATACCGTTGATAGGTAGTCAGAATATTACAGTTACATCTACAGTATTGTGGAAGACTATTCCAGACCCAGGCACTAATTGTCAAGACGACCAGTGGGGCAATGGACCACCGTACACCACAACATGTATATTTGAAAACTAACTAAGGATAGCCAGTGAACATTTATTATCACATTTCTCAAATCAAGTCTCTAATAATCATAGCTGCTCTTATCTGTGCGTTGTTTGTTAGCCTTTTCCTTACTCAAAAAGCCCACGCCCAAGAAATAACTCCCACTCCTGGCACCTACAGCTACGGTTCTACTTCAGAGTTCTCACCATATTCTACACTCGTACAAGGCAGTAGTGCTACGCTTGCTCCAACCGGTGAGAGTCAGGGTATTGGCTATATAGCCATTGGTTTATTACTTGTTTCTTCAATTGGTATTTCTTTATACGTAGTGCGTGCTCGCATGTCAGCTTAATTGTTGAAAGATATATTACTAAATAGTATACTTATAAGCATGAGAAGATTATCTATCTTTATTTTGAGTATTTTAGTTGCAGCTCTCTCAGTATTATTTATTAACCACCAAGCCCATGCTGCAACCTACACTGTGACGACCAATGCAGATTCGGGCGCTGGTAGCCTCCGCCAGGCTATTACTGATGCAAATGCTAGTGTCGGTGTAGCTGACACTATTGACTTTAATATCGCTGGTGCAGGGGTACATACTATTACGTTATTATCGGCCCTTCCAGCCATTACCGACCCTGTAACTATTGACGGATCTACTCAGCCAGGATCGATCTGTGGAACTTTAGTACCTAGTACTATGCCCGGAACCAACACCCCCCATACCCTGACGGTTGAAATTGATGGAGGTGGACAGGCTATTAATCTTATTACTTTAGGCGCAGGTTCTGGCGGAACAGAGATAAAGGGCTTAGTACTAAATAATGCTACTGGATCTGGTATTGTTGTGGCAGCAAATGGTGCGGGCTCTTTTACAATAGATTGTAATTATATTGGTACCAATAGTGCGGGCACTGCTACGGGTAATTTAACTGGCCAAGGTGTAAGTGCTAATTTTAGTTCTAATACCATAACAATACAAAACAATCTAATATCTGGCACTAGTACGGCCATTGGTATTAATAGTAATGTTATGAACATAAGTGGCAATCTGATTGGCACAGACGTTAATGGTACTTCGGCAATTGCAAATACTGGTGCCGGAGTTACCCTCTATAGCAGTAGTAACTCTACCGTTAACCACAACGTGGTATCTGGTAATGGTTCTACTGGAGTTGGTTTTGATAGTGGTTCTAATATGACATTTACTGGTAATGTAATTGGATTAGGTATTGATGGTAATGCACTCGGTAATAATGGGGACGGCGTAAGTTTCTTTGCAGTTAATAATTTTACAATTGGTGGAGTTTCTTCTGCACAGCGCAATATTATTTCTGCCAATACGGGTAATGGGCTACATATTTATAATAACTGTAATGGTAGTCCTAGCCAATCAATCGGTTCTACTACCTATAATAATTATATTGGTACCCAAATGGATGGTAGTGTAAAAACAGGCTTTGGTAATAGTGCAGCCGGAATAGAAGTAAACGAATACTATGGCGGCTGTGTATCGGTATATAAACATATAATTGGTGGTGATGGGGCCGGACAAGCAAACATTATTGCAGGTAATACCAATCAAGGTATATTAATACATCAAGGTTCTGGCTATGATGTTTTTAGTATTACAACGATAGGTAATAGTATTTATGCCAACGGGCAATTTGGAATTGACCTGGCATCAGATAGTGACAACAATAGCGGCATCGCAGATACCGATCTAGGCCCAAATGTTATTAATAATTTCTTGATGAGTTATCCGGCTATTAATGCCAATTATTATATAAACCGACCTACAATTAACTCTACCAGTGTTAGTGGTAATCAATTGACTGTGAATTATAATTACCAAGCTAATGGAGTAGAAGCAAGTGGGGATGGAGTAAGTCTACTGCCAACAGACTTGGTTGGGTATCGTCTTGATTTTTACCTAAATAACGGCACCCAGGATGGTGCTTACCCAGGCTATGCACAAGGCAGAACCCATCTTGGTAGCTTTATAGTAAATGGCTCAGAGACTAATGCCACCCACACTTTTACAAGCCCAATCAACTTTGTTGGAAGTCAGAATGTTACAGTTACTTCAACAGTATTATGGCAAAATATTCCAGACCCATCAAATAACTGTGGAAATCGAGCTGGTGCCGGGCCCCCATATTATATTTCTTCAAATGGCTGTAACTAAAATGGATAAAACTATGCAAACCCTAAAGTCTATTCTAAAACAATACTCGGTTGCTATCCTTATAGCGATCTTACTCATAATGATAATTGGAGTAGTTAATTCACAAAAAGCTCACGCTCAAGAAATAACTCCTGCATCCGACACCTACAGCTACGGTTCTACCTCTGAGTTCTCTCCGTACTCTACACTTGTACAAGGTAGTAGTGCTACTCTTGCTCCAACCGGTGAGAGCCAGGGCATCGGTTACATAGCTATTGGGTTACTACTAGTTGCCTCAACTGGTATTTCTTACTACATAGTTCGTGCTCGCAAGCCAGCTTAATTCTTGAAGATTTATCAGATATACGCCATAATAAGGTAATGAATATAGTAACTCCTCGCAGACCATCTGGGTTTCCAGAATTTTTACCTCATGAGCAAGCTCAATTACAGGGTATGCTTGATACAATCAGGTGTGTATATCAGAAGTATGGATTTCTGCCTATCGAAACTCCTGCTATTGAGCTAGCTGAAGTATTGCTCGCCAAAGGTGGTGGTGAGACAGAAAAAGAAGTCTATAGATTTACAAAGGGTGACAAAGAATATGCCTTACACTATGACCTTACTGTGCCACTCGCTCGTTACGTAGCAGAGCATGAAAACGACTTAGCTTTTCCGTTTCGTCGTTATCAAATGCAAAAAGTCTGGCGAGCCGAACGAGCTCAAAAGGGGCGCTATCGTGAATTTTATCAGTGCGATGCTGACATTATTGGCTCAAGTAGTATTGGGCACGATGCCGAGCTTGTAGCACTATTAAGTGATACTTTTAGTGCACTTGAAATTGGTAGCTATACCGTGCATATTAATAATCGTAAGCTCATTACAGGTTTCATAGAAGCAATTGGTTTAGCTGATAAATCATCAGATATTTTGCATGCTATTGATAAGCTTGAAAAGATAGGTGTAGAGGCAGTTACTCAGATACTCAAAGACTGTGGTTGTGGTGAGGACGACTCTCAGCAAATTTTAGACTTTGTACATATTGACGGCAGTATCGCTGAAATCATCAGTCAGCTCGAAGGCTTAAATATCCAAAATGATATTTTTACTGAAGGCTTAAAAGACATGAGAGAACTTACTGAACAAGTACAGGCACTTGGAGTTAGTGAAGATTCTTACACGGTTGATCTCAAAATTGTGCGTGGCTTAGACTACTACACGGGTACTGTGTATGAAACAATTATCGATGAGCACCCAGAATTTGGTAGTGTTTGCTCGGGTGGGCGGTACGATAACTTGGCTGACTACTATACCAAAACTCATTTGCCGGGCGTAGGGGTTTCTATTGGCCTTAGTAGATTATTTGCTGTACTAAAAGAAGCTAGCTTACTCAAAGAAAGCTCAGTACCAGTCACTATATTTATTGCAAATTTTGGTAAAGGCTCACGTGACTGGGCGCTAAAAGTTGCAAGCATACTTCGCCAGGCAAATATTAGCACTCAAGTTGAGCTTGATGACGATAAGCCAGCCAAGCAGTTTAAGTATGCCGATAAGCTTGGTGTACCATACACATTAGTGATTGGTGAAGAAGAAGTAAAAAGCCAAAAGGTAATGTTTAAAAATATGGCTAGCGGTGAGCAAGAAGTCTTGTCAGTAGAAGATGTCATTACTCGACTTTCTGCTTGAAATGTAGAGACAAAAATGATACCATTAGCTCTCTATATTAGAGAGTCTAGTATAGAATAGTCAAAAGGAATAGACCTGTGTGCGATGATGCAGAAATCAATGAAGGTCACGCAACTCACTCGGCTGATGTGCGGGCGATTCACACCTTTGCTTGCCATACCGGCGATTGTTGCCCCCAGCTTCTTGAAGACCCCAGTGCCACCCCAGACAAGCGTTTCGTTATCACCGATGACCACGGCGGCAGCATTCGTCTCTCGCGTGAGCAGCTCGAGCTGATCGTCGATACTGATCACATTTCTGTGCCGTAGAGCATAGAGCATTGCAAAAAAGAACGCCCCAACAGTATTGTTGGGGCTTTTTATTTATTATCATTATAGCATATTTTAGTGCTAAAAAATAGTCTTGTTCTTTTGTCAAACTAAGCCCACAATACATACTATAAAGAAAGGGTAAAAATGAAACATACTTTACATACTATAAGTTTGGATGGCGGTGCCCAACTATTGGCAATTAATACTCCTGGGGCTCGTTCTATGCAATTTAATACCCTAGTGCGAGCAGGCTGGGACTACATTAATGCAAAACAGTTTGAGCTACCTCACCTGCTCGAGCACTTGGCCTTTCAGGGGAACAAGCAGTACCCTTCAAGTCAAGAGTTTTCATTTGATGTAGAAAAAAATGGTGCATACATGAATGCCCATACGTCTGAGTATATGATTCACTATGATTTTGAAGCTTCAATACATGATTTACAAAATATTACTAAGCTAGCATGTTCTCAAATTGATGAGCCACTTTTTAGTGATGAGGCTATTACAGCACAAAAACAAGTTGTGACCTCAGAATTGTCTCGTAAGCTAGAAGATGATGGTAATCGCTGTGGGTATAAGACCACGCAAATCCTCAAACCAACGCTTATTGATTTTCAAGATCGTATTAAAACTCTTAATGTAATTACTAGAGATGACATTGAAAGCTACTTTAATCAAACGCACGTAAAAGAAAATTTGTGTTTTGTTGTGGCTGCTGATTTTGGTGATGACAGACTTCAGCTACTTGAAAGTCAACTCAATACTTTTTTGAAATCGTACAGAACTGGTAACAAAAAAAGCATTACATATAATAAACCAAAAGGTTATAAAAAAGTGGTAGTCTCACAGAAGACAAAATTAGTCACCCAAGACACATTTAATTTTAGCCTCATCAGTAATGTATATGAAAAAAGAGCAGTCGCAGTTACTCGAATTTTTAATGTAATACTGAATGGAGGCTCTAGCTCACGATTATTTACTTTAGCGCGTGACAAAGGCTTGAGTTATGGCGTGGGTACTGGCCGAGGAATAAATAAAGACTACAGTTATTACGAAGTGTATGATGCCACCGAGCCAGAAAAAGCTTTGCCGTTATTTGATCTGTGCCTAAGCCAAATAAAAGACGTATTGAATGGAAACATTACCCAAAATGATCTTGAGCGAGGAATTGGTTTTTCAGCTGGTCGTGTTGAGCTGGCCTTTGAAACCCCAGGAGACTTGGCTTACTGGTATGGGCCAGACTTTTCTCGAGACGAAGACATGTTTGACCCAAATGAGTTTGTCAAAGACTTACGCTCGGTGACTATTAATGACATTAAGACACTGTATGGTACATATATCAAAGACGGCCAGTGGTTAATATCTTTAGTTGGCAATAAAACTTCAGCACAAAAGAGTGACTACGAGAAGATAGCTGAAAAGTATTTTGGCTAATAAAAAGTTAGCAAAGTACTGACTGTACTGGTTTTTTATCAAAACAATATATGATATTTAGCCTAACTCTATCTGAAAAATCTGCTACAATAAGGTTATGAAAAAATCAGAATTTGAATACCTACTGCGCAATACGAGCGGCAATAGTAAGAAAGACATTGCGACTCGAGAAGATGATTTTCCGCAGTGGTATCAAGATGTTATTGTAGCTGCAGACTTAGCAGAAAACGGCCCGAGCAAAGGGAGTATGATTATCAAACCTTACGGCTATGCTATTTGGGAGGCTATTAAGTCTGAGCTAGATGAGCGCATTCGTGCAGCTGGTGTACCTAATATGTATTTTCCAATGTTCATACCAGAGAGCTTATTACACAAAGAAGCCAATCATATTGAAGGCTTTGCTCCTGAAGTTGCCGTAGTTACTCATGCTGGTGGCAAAGAATTAGAAGAAAAACTCATTGTTCGTCCAACCTCAGAGACGATAATATATGATAGTTTTTCACACTGGATACAAAGCTATCGTGATTTGCCATTAATGATTAATCAATGGGCAAATGTTGTACGCTGGGAGCTTCGTCCGCGTATGTTTTTGCGTACCACAGAGTTCTTGTGGCAAGAAGGCCACACGGCTCATTCTACAGAGCTTGAAGCCGATACATTTGCCCGAGCAATGCTTACAATGTATCAAAATGTTGCTGAAAATGTTATGGCTATTGCTGTAACGGCTGGCGAAAAAAGTGAGCGAGAACGCTTTGCCGGTGCTGCCAAAACGTATACTCTTGAGCCAATGATGCAAGATGGCAAAGCCTTGCAGTTCGCTACCTCTCACAATCTAGGCGATACTTTTGCTAAGGCCTTTGATGTTAATTTTTCTGCAGAAGATGGCAGTACACAACCAGTATGGCAAACCAGCTGGGGTATGAGTACTCGTAGTATTGGTGGGTTAATTATGAGTCACAGCGATGACAAAGGTTTGGTGCTACCACCCCTACTGGCTCCTCTCAAAGTTGTTATTACCACGGTTGGTGGTGACAATGCTGAAGTTAAGACAGCTGCACAAAAAATAGCAAATACAATTGCTGAAACCGTATTGGTAGATGACCGAGACATTAGCCCAGGTGAAAAGTTCTTTGCTCACGAAAAACGCGGTATACCAATTAGAATTGAAATAGGCCCACGTGATCTGGAAAATAATCAAGTTGTGATGGTATTGCGTGATACAGGTGAGAAAAAGACAGTTGTAATTAATGATGTAGCAAAGTTTATCTCACCAGAGCTTGCGGCAATGCAACAACGGCTCTATGCTCAAAGTCAGACTCGTTTAAGTGAAAATACTGTTGATTGTAGTTCGCCAGAAGAAGCTATTGCTGCAATAAAAAATAGTAAATTTGCACTTGCCAGTTTTGAAGTGACCGCTGAACTCGAAACCTCACTCAAAAAAGATCATGGCATTACAGTAAGATGTTATCCTTTTGAAAAAGACGCCAAGACTTTGCTTGCCAAGGCATACTAACTTGACAGTAAACTTATATAGTGTAGAATAAGCAGTATTAAACAAAGGAAAAATTAAGAAAGTGAGAAAATAACTTTTACTGCAAAACCTACTAAGTAATTCGCTTTTGAGCGAGGAGGTTCTATGTTAAAAGTTACTAACCTTTCGTATTCTTTCCCTGGTAAAACTCTATTTGAAAACGCTACATTTTCAATCAACAATCGTCAAAAAACTGCTTTAGTTGGGCCAAATGGCTCAGGTAAAAGCTCTCTCATTAAAATCATCTTAAAAGAACTTGAGCCAGAATCTGGCCAGGTAACTTGTAATACTCATATTGTATTTGGCTATGTTGCACAAGTACCAGCCAAAACAGCATTAACACTGAGTCAGTTTTTACAAAAAAATATGGTTGAGAACTATCAGTTTGCAAAACAAGCTAGTAGGCTAGGATTAATAGATTTAGAGTATTCAAAAAAGTTCTCTCAATTTTCTGGTGGTGAGTTGAGCAAAATAATGATTGCAGTCGCTACTATTAACAACCCTAACTTTCTAATTCTAGATGAGCCAACTAATCATCTCGACAAGGATGGAATCACCTGGCTTATAAGCTATCTTAAAGAATATTTAGGTGCTGTTTTGGTAGTAAGCCATGATCGAAAATTTTTAGATGAAATTGTAGATTCAGTGGTGGAGATTGACTCAGTAAATCATCAGACCAATGAATTTGGCGGCAACTACTCAGACTACAAAGCTATGAAAACAAGCCAGCTATCTAATCAAATGGCAAAGTATAAAGACCAGGAGTTGTATAAGGCCAGAATTCAGAGAGATATCGAAAGTGTCAAACAACAAGCGATTGGTACTGAGCTCAATACAAAACTCGACACTACACGACGTCTTGCTAAGAAAGTTGCAAAGAAAGCCAAGTCCAGAGAGAATCGTCTTGAAAAACAGATGATTTCAACAGACTGGATAGAAAAACCGCAGCTAGCAGTTAAAACAATTCTATTAAACAATTCTGTTATACCAAAAAAGCGCTTAATTGTTAAGGCAGTAGGTGTTGATATACTGTTTTCAAATAAAGAAGTGATATATAAAGCTGACTTCGCTATATATAGTCGAGATAGAATTATTTGTGTTGGGCCAAATGGCAGTGGTAAAACAAGCTTATTAAGACTATTACGAAATGATATCAAACTCTCTGATGGCCATCTAGAAAACTTAAGTACTGTTTCATATTTATCTCAGGAACATTTTGAACTGCCAAGCACCCAAGGCTTGCTTGAATATTTTAGAGCACAAACTTCTTTGAATGAAGGTGAATCGCGAGGATATCTTGATCGATTAGTATTTATGCAAGATCAGATATCTCAGCCAATCAAAGGTCTAAGTGCCGGAGAGATCACTAAGCTTGAGCTGTGTATTACAATTTTGCAAAATCCTGATCTACTTCTTCTCGATGAACCGACTAATCACTTAGATGTCAGTTCAATAGGAGTTGTACAAAAGCTGCTGCAAGAATATAGAGGTGCATTTATAGTAGTCACTCACGATCAAGAGTTGATTAATAGCCTGCAAGCTACTAGTATGTGGAGTATTGTAGATAAGAAATTGGTTATAACAGAAAATATATGAGTAAAAATTTTACTAGAAAAATTGAAGATTTTACCTGTGATAACTGTGGCGAAACTGTTACGGGTAATGGCTATACCAATCACTGTCCGCAATGCTTGTTTTCAAAACATGTAGACAATAACCCGGGTGATAGAGCCTCAGAATGTTGTGGATTGATGATACCCAAAGAAATACAAGTAAAAGGTGATACGTATACAATTACTCATCAATGTAAAAAATGTGGTCATACTAAGCCAAACAAAATATCACCAGAAGATGATTTTAATCAAGTAGTAAAAATTTCATCAAATAATGTTGACAGATAAATACATAGGGTGTAATATACTTGCTAGAACCTTTATTTTTACAAAACCCATATTTAGTTCCTGCGGGCATTTGCTGACAGCAGGGTTGGGGCTAAATTGTTCGTTAACGCGAAAGGGTGGTTATTGCATAAGTGATAACCCGGAAGTCTCCGTAATCATAGACTAGCTGTTGTCGATTGCCGTAAGGTGAGTCTGAGTCAGCGAAGTGGTCTTTTTTCGTACAAAATATTTACGAATTAAGACAAGCAAGGTGGTACCGCGAGATCAGTTATATGAATCCCGCCCTTGTAGCATAATTATTATTATGTTGCAGGGGCGGGATTTTTGTTTCGAAAAATCTCGCACCAAACACTTCAACAGCTAGGAGGTAGCCCCATGGGTGAATGGTAAGCATCTAGCTATGGCTAGGTAAGTGGCTGATGCCGAACAAAGCTTCTGATGGCCGGCATCAAAACATCAGTGAGGTACCGGGGGATAAAACCCCCGGTACCTAAACTAAAAGGACCAATATGAAATTTATTCAAAACAATTCAATATCTAAAGTAAAAGTTACGTTAGTTTGCTGTGTTCACGGCAACGAAAAATTTGGTAAAAAAGTCTTTGATTATTTTTTGCTAAAGCTAGAAAAATTCCCTGGTCTTTCACTCCTGCTTGCTAATGAAGAAGCGATGAAAATAAACCGTCGATTTGTTGACATTGATTTAAACCGATCATTTACTAGCCATAAAAATTCTAAGCTACATGAAGCTGTTTTGGCTGAGAAAATTAAAAAAGTAATTGACCCGCACAGTATTATTATTGATATCCATACTACCAAAACAAGATTAAAAGCTATTAGTATAGTAACTAACCTTACTACTGATACAAAAAAAATCTTGAAGGTAGTTCCGTATAAAGAAGTTGCATATATGAAACAGGGTTTTGGATCACTTATTAGTCAGTACCAGAGTGCTGTTTCGTTAGAATACAATCGTGATTATGTGAAGCAAAAGGCCGTACTGAAAAAACTAGAGGTAATAGTGACTAGTCTTCTTGATAATAAAAATGACCATCATAGGTACAAGACTATTTACAAAAGTATTGGCATATTACCATTAGGTATAAAAATTCCTAAAAAACCCAAAGATTTTTATCACTTAGCCGAGCGCGATACCTATGTATTGTTCCCAAGACACCGAGCTGTAAAAGGGTTTAAGGGCTTTGAAATGAAAAAAGTATCTAATCATCTGTATTTAAAATAAAAACCCCTACCTAGAAGTAGGGGTGAAAAGTGTGTGCAAGATCTTTTCGTACATATCAATAAGTAGATCGGCAGAGTTGTGCTCAAGAAAGATTGTAAACATCGGTACAGTATTGGCCTCTATGAGCCACATTTTGCCTGTCTTATCAATGGCGATATCATAGCCACAGTACTCTATAGCAAGCTTGCTATAGATATTACTCGTAAACTCTTGCAAGCTAGCTAGTATACTTTTATCAGTAATGTGCTTGGCAACTGCACCTTGCCAATGCAGTGGACTGAAGTTGTCAGTATGCTGAGCCTTTGAGATGTCTTTTTCATAGACAAGCAAGACTGTACCCATAAAGGCTACTGCTCGGTACTCATGTGCGATCTCTACGTACTCTTGCAGTAAAGCCAAGCTATCATAGTCAGCAGAGTCTTTGTTATATATCTCAGCTAAAGCAGTAATAACCTCACGTGAGTTTGTACACTTTGCTACGTTTCGGCCCTCTGAGCCGGCATTTGGTTTTACAATTAGTGGTAAGCCGAGCTTTGCCATAGCATCTTTTGCAATTGCTTTGAGACTAAGATGCATACGATATGGTTGGTAGCGTTCTTCTACATCTGGGTCAAGATAGCATTCACCTTTTGGTGTATGTACACTGTCTTGCAAAATTGAATTAAGCGCATCTTTGTCTTTACATATTTCAGAAACAACAGCTGAATTAAATGGTGCACGCGAGCGTTTAAAATAGAGTGGGGGTTGCTTGGGCTTAACGTATACAGCAACAATGCCACGTTGTGAGTCAATTGTGTATTTTACTTTAAGCTTTCTACAGGCTTCAACTAAGCACAAAATATTTGACTTCAGCGGTACCAAGTCTATATCTTTTTGATCGGGCAAATTTTTACCTTCAGCTAGCCACAGTACCTCAGAAAAAATATCTGGGTGCACGTCTCGTAACGTGCGCAATACTTGAAGGCGCGCGGCTGCACTACGTGCTAAGCCAAGTTGTTGCAAATGAGTATTTTGCGGTAGCTTGAGAATCAGTTTTTGCACGTGACTCTTGGGCATATCGCAGAGTGTTTTTACGGCAGAGGCAGTTGTTTTCATTTCTTCCTTTCAGGGTGCAATTCTACACCAAAACTACCACTAAATAAAGGGAGAGTAAAGCATGAGGACAATTTAATGCTATATGAAAATTGATACGAGTTCCAGAACGTGTCTGAAACCATGTTAGATAATTACCAACAAATAATTGACCATTGGCACGTCGGCATGATTATTGAATGTAACTTAATAGATTCAAATAGTTTTACAATCACTACTACTCAAGGCCAATTTATACTTACAAACCAAGGCTCAGATTTACATGAAGCAAGACTTAAGATAGAGAAATTATCAGGCTTATAT